>NZ_JAMYQN010000009.1:0-271665 GCF_040320905.1 Mesorhizobium sp. M0590 | reverse complement strand
CACGGCACATAGTCGCCGGTCAGCATGTCCTCGAGCCACATCAAATTGTACTTCTCGACCGCGCGAGCGAACTTGATCGCATCGGGCAGCATCCAGCCCGGGCCGCAGTCGAGCGCCAGGCTGACCTTGTCGCCCAGCACTTCCTTCATCGCGATCACGCAGTCGAGCATGTGGTTGAAACCGCGCTCGCTGATGACGCCCTGATCCATGGCACCGTGATAGCCGGCCTTCTTCTGCGTCACGCCGTAATGGAAGCCCTCGACGGTGTCCTTCATGTTGGAGTGGAACGAGATCCCCTGCTTGATCATGAAGAAGTTCTGCGGCTGCTCCATCATCCATTTCACGTCAGCGGCGTAATCCTCCGGCCGGTCCCCCGTTCGCTTCTGGCGGATCGAGCCGTTATAGACGCGCACCTTGTCGCGCACCTTGCCGCCGAGCAGTTTGTAGGCCGGCACGCCTGCGGCCTTGCCGGCTATGTCCCACAGCGCATGCTCGATAGCGCTTACCGCCGCGCCATAGGGCTTGAAAGAGCCGCGTTGGCGGATCTTCAGCATCACCCGCTCGATGTCGGTAGGGTCCTCGCCGATCAGCGCCTCGCGGAAATGCAGCACCCAAGGCTTGAGATAGGTCTTGGTGAACTCGACTTCGCCAAGGCCATAGAGGCCCTCGTCGGTAACGATGCGGACGATGGGATGTTTGCCGATGACGGCGCAGCGGAGATCGGTGATCTTCATCTTCGGTTCTTTTCGCCTCAGCTCCAGATACGGTCCCAGGAATACTCGTTGTCCCAGTGATCCGTGGGCTGCCAGATGCCGGTGACACCCGGCTGCAGATGCTGCGAGATCACCTCGTCGACGACGTCGTCAATCCCCAGGCCAGGTTTGTCCGGAACAGTGATAAAGCCGTCCTTCACGAGCGGCTTGGGAACGCCGGTGACGATATCGTCCCACCAGTCGACATCGGCAGAGTGGTATTCGAGCGCCATGAAGTTTTCGGTCGCGGTCGCGACATGTGCCGCGGCCATTGCGGCGATTGGACTTTCGGCCATATGGATGGCCATTGCGACGCCGTGGTCCTGGGCCATGTCGCCGATCTTCTTGGTCTCGAGGATGCCCCCGCTGGTGAGCAGGTCCGGGTGGATAATGGAGAGGCCGCCGCTCTTGAGCAGGGGCTCGAAGCCTTCCTTAAGGTAGATGTCCTCGCCGGTGCAGATCGGTACCCTAGTGGCGTCCTGCAGTTGCCGGAACTGCTCGGTGTACTGCCATGGGATCACATCCTCGAGCCAGGCCGGCACGTATTTTTCAATCCGCCTGGCGAGCCGAATGCCGTTCTGCAGCGAGATGTGGCCGACATGGTCAATGGCGAGCGGAATATCCATGCCGATAACATCGCGAACCTCGGCAATGTACTGCTCAAGCAGGTCGAGGCCCTTGTCGGAAAAGTGAAGGCCGGTAAACGGGTGGGCAATGTTGTGCAAATCGTACGCGGCGTTGCGGGCGCGTCGCTCTTCAAGGGTCTTGACCGGGCCGCGGCCGGCATGGACGCGGTACCCTTCAAGTGAACCGGCAGGGGAGACAACGGCACCGGGTACATCCGCGATCTGCATCAGCCCCAGATCCATCTTGAGGAAGGTGAAGCCGAGCGCCATGCGCTGCTTGAGGCGCTTGCCGGTCTCGGTGCCGCTCGGCACGGTAGCGTCGGTGTCGCAATAGACGCGCACCTTCTCCCGAAACCGGCCGCCGAGCATCTGGTAGATGGGAACGCCATAGGCCTTGCCGGCGAGATCCCACAACGCGATCTCGACCGCCGAGACGCCGCCGCCTTGCCGGCCGTGGCCACCGAACTGCTTGATCCGGCGAAACAGGCGGTCGATGTCGCAAGGGTTCTCGCCAAGCAGCCGGCTCTTCAGCATCAGCGCGTAGGTGGCACTGGCGCCGTCGCGCACCTCGCCAAGCCCGACGATGCCCTGGTTGGTGTAAATCTTGAGCAGGGTTGAGGTGAACGGCGCGCCGACGATTTCGGCTACCCGCATGTCGGTGATGCGAAGCTGGGATGGCTTGGAGTTCGCGTTCACCCGATTGAGCGCTTCGTCGGCGCCACCTGTCTTTGCCATGACTTATCCTCGTTTTCGGCTTGTCGTCCCGCACCCTGGGCCGGCATAGAGTGTTGCTAGCCCAGCTCAATCTCGTGGGCCTGCAGGTAGTCGCGGTCCATCTCAATACCGAGACCAGGTTTCGACATCAGCTTGAGGCTGCCGTTCGAAATGTCGAGTGGTCTGTCGATCAGGTGATCGTATTTGCCCAGGTTCCACTCCGATGTTTCGAGTTTGTAGAAATTGGGAACGGTCATCATCACCTGCGCTCCCGCAACCACGTTGATTGGTCCCGCGGCGTCATGTGGCGAGACCGGGACGTAGTAGGCTTCGCACAGCGCAGAAATCTTCTTGAGTTCGGTAATGCCGCCGGTCCAGGTAACGTCGGGCATGATGTAGTCGGCGAGCCTGTTCTCGAGTACCGGCACGAAATCCCACTTCGTGTGGCCGCGCTCGCCCCACGAGATGGCGGTATTGACCTTCTCACGCACCTGCTTGAGGGCGTTAAGGCTCTCGGGCGGGCAGGGCTCCTCAAACCAGTCGATCTGGCCGGCCTCCTCGAGGCTCCGACAGAGGCGAATGGCGGTGGGGACGTCGAAGCGGCCGTGCGCATCGATGAGAATGTCGACATCGGGTCCTGCCGTTTCGCGGATCAGAGCCGTGAGTTCGGCGGCTTCGCGCTCGTCCTTGCGGGTCATGCTGCCATCGAGGTAGCCGTCTCGCTGTTCGCGGGGCAGGCCATCGGCGCTGCGGCCCTGGTGGGGGTAGGGATCGAACTTGAGCGCAGTGTGTCCGGACTCGACAATGTCTAGAATTTCGCGGACCACAGCCTCCTTGCTGGTGAATTTGGCCTGGTTGGGATGGGTGTAGAGCGCGATTTCATCGCGTACCGGCCCGCCAAGCAGCTCGTAAATCGGCTTGCCGAGGACTTTGCCCCGGATGTCCCAGAGGGCAATATCGATGGCGCTCACGCATTCGACGGCGGCGCCGCGGCTTCCCATGTAGGTGAAGCTGCGGAAGATCTTGTGCCAGAGATGCTCGATACGCGCCGGATCCTCGCCTGTCACGGCGACGCCGATCTGCCGCAGGATCGTGCAGAGAGCGCGGTTGGCGAGCCTTGTCGTGGTGGTGATCTCTCCCCAGCCACTCACTCCCTCGTCGGTCGTCACTTCGACGAACAGGAACTCTCCCCAGTAGGAAGCATCGGACTTGATCAGCCACGGCCGAATGCTCGTGATTTTCATCTCAACTACCTTTGCCTGAAAATGGTCAGCTAACGATGTTCTGGACTGGACATTCTATCCGGCCCGAGCGGCGTTGCGCGCTCGCATCTGTTCGAGAATATGCCGGCCCGAACCCTCGACATGGCGGGAAACGAGTTCGGCCGCCTTGTCGGCCTCTCCCGCCTTCACAAGCGCGATGAGTTCGCGGTGCTCGCGCATGATCGCGGCACGTCGTGCCAGCGTGAAATTGAAACGACGGCTCACGGCTCGCAGCACTTCGCGATGCTTCCACCAAAGCTCGGCTGCGTGGCGGTTGTAGTGCCGCTGGTACATCACGGTGTGGAAAGCGGTATCCAGCTCACTATGCCTGAATGTGTCGGCGAAATTGTTCTCTTCGATCAGGCCCTGGAGACGTTCGAGTTCGGCGATGTCCTCGCCGGTAGCCATATTCACAAACCATCGTGTCAGGGCTGGCTCGATCAGAACACCGATCTCGTAGATATCCCGGACAAAATCCTGATCTATGGGTCGGACGCGCGCGCCGCGGTTGGCGACAAAGGTGACAAAACCTTCGCCGCGCAGCAGCTGCAGGGCCTCGCGCACAGGATTGGTCGAGGTGCCGTGACGCCGGGCGAGATCGGTGACGACAAGCCGTTCGTTAGCGGCGAGCCGTCCCTCGATGATGTCTTCCCTGATCAATTCATAAAGCGAGGCGCCCTCGCTGGAGGCCCCGATGGGATCGGTCCCCACCGGTGGCATAGCTTTGAAATCGCTTATTTCGGCCAAGGCCGGCTCCCCAATTTAATACATACCTTGCCCGATATCACACACGGCTTTCGCAAACAATGTACGATTCGGCGCGTTGACAGGCAATTCATGATCTGAAAACGTACCAAGCGATCGAGAGGATACACTGAGCTGAAAGAAGCATCCTCGCGATCGAAACGAGCAAGGACCGCTTTAGGGCGGCATGGGAGAACCAGGGAGGATACCTATGACGAGAATTGCGCTCGGCAGTGCCGTCCTGCGCGGCACTGTCGCCACTGCTTTGATGGCATCCCTGACGTCTACTTCGGCGCTGGGTGCGCCACCGGTCGACCTGAGCAAGTGGTCGCCGGAATATGTGCGCTCCATCGCCGGCACACAGGACTTTGACACGGCTGCCGATTGCGCCAAGGTTACCCCGCTCGACTACAAGGGGCGACTGACTTTCTGGTATCAGGGCGTGTTCGAGGGCGACCCCGACCTCCTGCGCCAGTACTACAAGGATTTCTTCGAGACCTTCCGCAAAACCTATCCGAACATCCAGCTCGAGGAACAAGCCCTCACCTATAACGACCTTCTCGACAAGTTCCGCACGGCGCTCCTGGGCAATGCCGCGCCGATGGCGGTCCGCCTGCAAATCCTGGGTGGTACCGAGTTCGCCTCAAAGGGCTATCTGCAGCCGCTCAAGCCCGAGGATGTGGGGTATTCGACCGAGGATTTCTGGCCCGGCGCCATGAAGGCCGTGACCTGGGAGGGCGTGACCTACGGCATTCCGACCAACAACGAGACGATGGCGTTCATCTGGAACGCCGACATCTTCAAGCGTGCGGGCCTCGATCCGGACAAGGCTCCGGCAACCTGGGAAGATGTCGTCAAATATTCCAAGCAGATCCACGACAAGCTCGGCATTGCCGGCTACGGCCTCGTGGCGCGCAAGAATGCCGGCAATACGCCGTACCGTTTCATGCCACAGCTGTGGGCCTATGGCGGCGGCGTCTTCGACGAAGCCACCGCGAATCCGACCTATGAGCAGGTCCAGCTCGATAGCCCGCAGAGCAAGGCGGCGCTGCAAGCCTCGTACGACATGTATGTTCGCGACAAGTCGGTTCCGGTTTCGGCACTCACCAACCAGCAGGCCGATAACCAGCCCCTGTTCGTCGCCGGCCAGCTCGGCATGATGATCTCGCACCCGTCCGATTACAACGTCATGCTCGACCTGCAGAAAAAGGCGACGGGCACCGACAAGGACAAGGCGCAGACGGTCATCGACAACATGCGCTACGGGCTGATCCCGACCGGTCCCGACGGCAAGCGCGCCGTCGTGTTCGGCGGCTCGAACATTCACATCCTCAAGCCCGAATATGTCGAAGGCGGCAAGGTAGATGAGCCGGCTGCAAAGGCCATCATCTGCATGTGGACGAGCCCTGAATGGTCGCTGAAGATGGCGTACGCCGGCTCGAACCCGGGCAACCTCAACGGCTTCAAGACCAAATGGATGAAGGAACGTCTGGACAACATCAAGTTCCTCGACGTCACGACCTCGATGCTGCCATACGGCATCCCGTTCCCAGCGCTGCCGCAGGCCCCCGAGATCATGAACATCATCATCCCGGACATGCTGCAGAATGCCCTGACCGGAGCGATGACCGTCGACGAGGCAGCGGACGACGCGGCCAAGAAGGTAAAAGACCTGATGGGCGGACTCTAGTCCAGGCCGGACCTACGACTGACGGCTGCGCCGCTGGCGCAGCCGCCTCGTTCCGAAGAAAAAGGGCACGCCACAAGTGACGATCGTGACCGGCAAGGCCGAGGCTCGCCGAAGATTGCAATCCGGTTGGTCCGGCGCGCTGCGGAAGATCTGGGAGCATCGCGCGGACTACGCGTACGTGCTCCCAGCGATCGCCGTGATGCTCATCGTCATCGCCTATCCGATCTACTACACGGTCGAGCTGTCGTTCTTTAAGACACCGCCTGGCCTGCAACTCCGCGACAAGACCTTCATCGGCTTCGACAACTACACGACCATCCTCACCAGTCAGGTGTTCTGGAAAGTCACCTGGAACACACTGATCTGGACTCTGGGGTCAACTTTCATCTCCTTTGTCCTGGGGTTCGCCACAGCGCTGGCGCTCCACCGCGATTTCATCGGCCGTGGTGTCCTGCGCGCCGTCCTGATCATCCCTTGGGTCATCAGCGCCGTCGCCGCCTCCTACATCTGGAAGTGGATCTACCATTCGGACTTCGGGATCATCGGCGCGGTGCTGGTCGGCCTCGGATTGGCCGCCCAGCCGCCGAATTTCATCGACAATGTCAGCACGGTGCTGCCCTCGCTGATCGTCGTCAACATCTGGCGCGAGTTTCCGTTTGCCATGATCATGATGATGGCCGGCCTGCAGACAGTCCCCGACCAATTGCTGCGCGCCGCAAAAGTCGATGGTGCCAATGCATGGCAGCGCTTTTGGCACGTCACCTTCCCGCACTTGCGCAACGTCTCGGTGGTGACGATGCTGCTGCTCGCGGTGGCCAACTTCAATTCCTTCATCATCCCCTGGATCATGACCGGCGGCGGGCCGTCGAACGCATCGCATATCTGGATAACGCACATTTATGAGCTCGCCTTCGGACGGCAGCGCTGGGGCGTGGCATCGGCCTATTCGGTGCTCCTGTTCCTCACGCTGATGACGCTGGGCTACTTCTACGTCCGTGCGTTAAGCGGCAACGAGCGGAAAGAGGGGAGCGCATGAGCACGATTGCCGAGACAGCCCCTCGAGCCCAGACCCGTCGTCGCATGCGCGTCGACAGATGGCGGTGGGCCGGGCGCATATTCCTCGTGTTCATGCTGCTTTATACCGCGTTGCCGATGATCTGGATGCTGATCACCTCGATCAAGTCCGGATTCGCGGCGACGCAATTCCCGCCGCAATGGTGGCCGGACGAACCTACCCTCGCCAGCTATCAGAAACTGCTCGATCCGCAGAACAGCGTCGGCCAGGACTTCCTCCGCTTCTTCTGGAACAGCCTTTTCGTGTCGACCGTCACGACAATCCTTTCGGTGATCGTGGCTGTCCCAGCGGCCTACGCGTTTTCGCGTTTCAGTTTCCCCGGCCGGAATTTCCTGTTCTTTGCCGTGCTGCTGCGCAACATGTTCCCGGCGGTGATCTTTCTCGTACCGCTCTTCATCCTGATGCGCGCCATCGGTCTGATAAACACGCATGGCTCGCTGATCCTCACCTATCTCACCTTCGGCCTGCCGCTGGCGATCTGGCTGCTCAAGGGCTTTTATGACAACATCCCGGTGCAGCTTGAGCAGGCGGCGCGCATCGATGGCGCAACACGGTTCCAGGCCTTCATCATGATCGTGATGCCGCTCTCGACGCCGGGGATCATCGCCACCGCAATCTATTCCTTCATCGGCGCGTGGAACGAGTACATCTACGCCTACACCTTCCTCTCCAAGAACGAGCAGTTGACCCTGCCGGTCGGCATCCAGCGCTTCTTTTCGGAGAATACGACGGACTTTCCGGGCCTGATGGCGGCCAGCTTCATGATGAGCGTGCCCGTCGTGGTGCTGTTCCTGGTCCTGCAACGATATTTCGTACGCGCCCTTACAGAAGGCGCGGTCAAGCACTAGGGAGTTGCCGATGGCCCACGTGGTCCTCCAAGATATCGTCAAGAGCTATGGCAGCTTCAAAGCTGTCAACCACGTTTCGCTGACGGTCAATGACGGCGAGTTCGTTGCGCTCGTCGGCCCTTCAGGCTGCGGCAAGACAACCACGCTCAATCTCGTCGCTGGGCTGACCCCGATCACAGCGGGCGACATCATCATCGGCGAGCGCGTGGTCAACGACCTCGACCCCAAGGACCGGGACATCGCGATGGTGTTCCAGAACTACGCGCTGTACCCGCAGAAATCGGTCTACAAGAACCTGGCGTTCCCGCTTCAGATGCGCAAACTCCCCAGGGACGAGATCGACAAGAAGGTCAAGGAAGCGGCGCGAGTGCTCGACATGACGCACCTGCTCGAGCGCAAGCCGCGCGAACTTTCGGGCGGGCAGCAGCAGCGTGTGGCTCTTGGCCGTGCCCTCGTTCGCGACCCCGCAGTGTTCCTCATGGACGAGCCACTGTCCAACCTCGATGCCAAACTGCGCGTGCAGATGCGGTCGGAGATCAAGCGTTTCCACCAGGACCTCAAGGCGACGATCATCTATGTGACGCACGACCAGCTCGAAGCCGTGACCATGGCTGACAAGATGGCGGTGATGAATGGCGGCTACCTGCAGCAATACGATTCACCGGCGCAGGTCTTTGCCCATCCGGTGAACATGTTCGTGGCCAGCTTCATCGGCAGCCCGGCGATGAGCCTTATTCCGCTGCAGGCCTCGACGGCAAACGGCAACACGGTGTTGACCGGCGCCGAGGGCTGGCGCCTTGAGCTCTCACCGCGCAATGCCCAGAAGGTGGCGAAAGCGACGACCCGGAAAGTCGTGCTCGGCGCACGTCACTCGACGATCAAGCTCCACAAGAGTGCGGTGCCAGGCAGCGTCCCGGCCAAAGCCTATACGGTGGAGCCGACCGGCGACGTCACCTTCGTTCAGGCGTTCCTGTCCGGCGCCATCGTCAACGTCAGCGTGCCGCCGAACATTGCCGTCGCGCCCGACGAGCAGATCTGGCTCGAGTTCGACCAGGAGCGGATGCATCTGTTCGATGGCGAAACTGAAATGGCCCTCAAGGCCAACTGAGATAGGGCGAATGCGCGTGAAACGTGGGCGTGGATGACTGAGAAGCTTAAGATCACCGCGATCAAGCCCTATCCGGTGTGGGTAGGAACGCGCAACCAGATGCTCGTCAAGGTCGAGACCGACCAGGGCATCTTCGGTTGGGGCGAGAGCGGCTTGAGCGGTCGCGAGGGGGCCGTGGCCGGCGCGGTCGAGCACTATCGCGAGTTTCTCATCGGCCGTGACCCGATGCAGATCGGGCGGATCTGGCAGGAGATTTACCGCAGCCAGTACTTCGAAGGCGGGCGAGTCCTTCAGGCGGCGATTTCCGCCATCGACATCGCCCTTCACGACATCAAGGGCAAGGCGCTGGGCGTGCCGGTCTACGAGCTGCTGGGCGGCAAGCAGCGCGACCGCATTCCCACCTTTGCCTCGACCGGCGACGAGGCCGAGGGCGACGTTGCCGTCGAACGGGCCCGCGAACTTCGCGCACAGGGGTGGCAGGCGATCCGTTTCTTCCCGTTCGGGCAAAACAGCAAGGACATCTTCGAGCCGCGCGAGTCCATCGGCGCTACTGCGAGTATGCTGAACAAGGCGCGCGAGGCGCTGGGCGACGACGTGGTCCTCGGCCTCGACTATCATCATCGGCTGTCGGTGGCAGAGGCGGCGAGCTTCTGCAACAAGCTCGGCCGCGGCGTGCTTGATTTCCTCGAGGAGCCGATCCGGGCCGAAACGCCGGAGGCCTATGAATCGTTGCGCACGATGACCGAAATCCCCTTTGCCATAGGCGAGGAATTTGCCAGCAAGTGGCAGTTCCTGCCCTACATCGAGCGCGGCATCCATCAGTTCAACCGGATCGATGTTTGCAATGTCGGCGGGCTCACCGAGGCGATGAAAATCGCTGGCTGGAGCGAGGCGCATTATGTGGACCTGATGCCGCACAATCCGCTTGGTCCAGTGTGCACGGCCGCGACCGTGCATCTCGCTGCCGCGGTACCCAACTTCGCGTGGCTCGAGACCAGGGCACCCGAAACAAAGCTGGGCTTCGACAATTCCGACTTCTTCCCCGTCCAACCACGGCTCGACGGGACCGATTACCCGGTCGGCGATCTGCCGGGACTCGGCGTCGAGGTCAACGAAGTTGCGGTCCAGGCGCAGAGTTTGCGTTTCTGGGAAGCGCCTCACCTTAAGCGCCGCGATGGTTCTGTTACGAACTGGTAGTTCCATTCAATCGGAGTCCACAATGACGCATACTTCCGACATCATGCGGCCGCCTAAAGACCTGATCGACGCGCTAAGGGAGATCGGCGCCGCGACGGTAGCCGGCACGCTTGGCCACATGGGCTTCCGCAATCCGCACATGGTTGGTCCGGTGGCGCAAAACCACGGGAAGTCGATCGTCGGGCCGGCGTTGACGCTGCAGTTCCTGCCGCAGCGGCCTGACCTCTTCACCGAAGGAGAATATGCCGATCCGGAGACGCAACTGCACCGGCACGTGCTCTACCACGCGCAGGAGGGCGATGTGGTCGTGGTCGACGCGCGCGGCGATATGAGCTCGGGCGTCTTCGGCGATATGATGTCGACGTATTTCAAGGGCAGGGGCGGGGCGGGTATCGTCATCGATGGGTGCATGCGCGACCGGCCCAATGTCGAAAAGCTCGACCTGCCCCTATGGCTGCGCGGCTGGACGCCAAACTATCATGTGCAGACCAGCATCTATCCCAATGCCGTCAACGTTCCGATTGCCTGCGGCGGTGTCACGGTGATCCCCGGCGATATCATTGTCGCCGACGACGACGGGGTGGTGGTGCTTCCCGTCGTGATGGCCCCGAAGGTGATCGAAGAATCACAAAAGCATCATGATTGGGAAGAATTCTCACGAGTGAAGCTCATGGAGGGCGGCCCGTTGCAACGTTACTATCCGCTGCATGACGATGCCCGCGGGGAATACAAGGAGTGGCGCAAAACAAACCGCCCCGAGAACCCGAGTTAGTCAGTAGGCCTTGGCGATCAGTTCTTCCAGGCAATCGGCAGCCCCGGTCCCCGGCACGCCGAGATCTCTGACACTGTCCATGTGGTTGCGGTTCGGGAGCACATGCGACGTTACCAACGATCCCTGCCGCAGCAAGCTTGCTTTGAATCGATCGGCTTGCTGATGGAAAGGTGGCGTCTCATTGGCTCCGACCAGAACCGCCGCCTTGGTTTGAGGATCATGCCGACAGGCGAGCGGCGTGAACATGGCGACTTCCTCGTCGGTTATTCCAATCTCGTTGGCGAGAAAGGAATCCTGGAGCGGCTTCAAATCGTAGAGCCCGCTCAACAGAAGGGCTGCCCTTACATTCGAGGGGGTGTGCGCCCCATCGAACAGGAACGTTGCAAGATGGGCTCCAGCCGAATGACCACTGACGGTCAGGGCCGCCGGGCTTCCGCCATGATCGGCGATGTTGGCCAGGACCCACTGCTTGGCCCGGCGCACCTGGTCGACGATCCTCGCCATTCGGACCTTGGGCATCAGAGCATAATCAAGGATGACGGCAATGGCCCCGGCCTGGGTAATCGTCGTCGCCATATATGAATAGTCGCGCTTGGAGAACATTCTCCAGTAGCCGCCATGGACAAAGATGTGCACCGGAAGCGCCGTTCTTTTGCCCGCGGGAAAGAACAGGTCCATGGTCTCGGTCGGATCCGGTCCGTAGGCCACGTCAGCGGTCATCGCAATGGTGGCGCGGGCGACCTCGCTGCGATCAACGAAGTCCTGCACGATTTCGTCAAAATCCGCGACGTGGTCGCGGATGCGAAAGGGATCGCCTTGCATTCTTCTGCTCACATGCTGATGGCGAGGTATTTCGCCTCCATGAATTCCGCAATGCCGTGATGCTGCCCTCCCTCGCGGCCGAGCCCGCTCTGCTTGACGCCGCCGAAGGGGGCTGCCGGATCGGACATCAGCCCGCGGTTGAGAGCAATCATCCCGGCCTCGATCCGGGAGGCCACCCGCATGCCGCGCGCCAGATCGCGCGTGTAGATGTAGGCAGCAAGCCCATATTCGGTGTCATTGGCGCGCGCGATGACCTCGGCCTCCGTTTCGAAGCTGGAGATTGGCGCCACCGGCCCGAATATCTCCTCATGCGCCATCTTTGCGTCGCCCGGCACGTCGCGAAGCACTGTCGGAGGGTAGAAGAAACCACGTCCGGACAGGACTGAGCCGCCGCACAAGACCCGCGCGCCGCGTGTGACCGCGTCGACGACAAGGCGGTCTATCTTCTCGATCGCCTTTTTCGTGATCATAGGCCCGCATTCCGTGTCCGGGTCGGTGCCGGCGCCGACCTTGAGCGACGACATCCGCTTCTCGAGGCCCTCGGAGAAGGCTTCGTAGATGCCAGATTGGACGTAGAGGCGGTTTGCGGCCGTGCAGGCCTCGCCGGCGTTGCGCATCTTGGCCACCATTGCGCCATCGAGCGCCGCTTCGAGATCGGCGTCGTCGAACACAATGAACGGTGCGTTGCCGCCGAGTTCCATGGAACACGAGATCACATGCCTGGCAGCCTCTGCCAGCAGAGCGCGACCCACACCCGTCGAACCAGTGAAGGAGAGTTTACGCACCCGCGGATCGGCCAGCATGGCGGCTGTCAAAGGGCCGGGACTGGAGGTTGTCAGGACGTTAACCACCCCCGGTGGAACGCCTGCGTCCTGGTAGAGCGCGGCCAGCGCGTAGGCGGTAAGCGGGGTCTCACTGGCCGGTTTCAGGATCACCGTGCATCCAGCGGCAAGTGCCGGCGCGATCTTGCGCGTCGCCATCGCGGCAGGAAAATTCCAGGGCGTGATCAGGATGCATATGCCGATCGGTTCGTAGTCGACCACAATGCGATTGGTGCCGGAAGGCGCAGTACCGAATTCACCGGTAATGCGAACGGCCTCCTCGGCATTCCAACGGAAAAATTCCGCGGCATAAGCGATCTCGCCGCGGGCATCCCGCAGGGCCTTGCCGTTTTCCAGTGCGATGAGAGTAGCCAGTGCCTCCGATCGTTCCGTCATCAGCTCAAAGCAGCGTCTGAGGACCTCGGAACGCTTTCGCGGCGACGTTGTCCGCCAGCCATGGGCTGCTTTGGCAGCGGCGTCAACGGCGGCGGCCGCGTCCTCCAAGGTCGCATCGGGTACGGCAGCGATGATGGCTTCCGTCGACGGATCAATGACCGGAATTACCCTGCCATCCGCGGACTGCCGCCATTGGCCGCCAATATACAGCCGGTGCGAAATTGTGTGGAAGTCGCTGACGCCCTGATCATCCGACAGAACCTGTGAAAACGTGTTCATCTCGATATTCCCGATTGTTTACATGACGCAGCTGGCGAGGTCGCCATCAAAGGCGGCCTGGACCAGACGTCGCATGGACCTCAAATCGAATGGCCGCGGATTGTTCTTGATGAGGCGCTCGATACCGATCGCCTGTTCCGCCGTCCAATCGAGCTTGTCGGCAGGCAGCCCCAGCTCGGCCAACGTGGGGATGATCCCGATTGCCCCAAACAGCCGACTGACCTCGCCAATGGTCGCGTCGGCCAACTCTTCGGGCGTCCGGCCTTTTCCATCGAGGCAGAGCGCGCTGGCGATCTCGGCCATCTCGGTCGCTGCGGCTGTTCTGTTGTACTTCATGACGTATGGCAGCATGGTGGCGACACCCAATCCGTGAGGGGTGTGGGTGATCGCGCCAACCGGATATTGCACGGCGTGCGCTGCCGCCGTGCCGGCCGTTCCGAACGCGCAGCCGGCTGCAAGTGCACCCATCATGACGTCGGCCCGGGCGTCCTCGTCGGAGGGCCGGCGGTATGCCATTTCAAGGCTTCGGCCAAGCAGCTTGATCGCCAGCAGGGCGAAGTGATCGGTCAAGGCGGTTTTGCCGATAAAGACATGGTTCTGCGGAAGGCCGGGATCGGTCCCACGCCTGGCGGCGGTGAAGGCCTCGATTGCATGCGTCAGTGCATCGGCGCCTGCCATTGCCGTCAATCCCGGGGGGCATGTCATCGTCAGCTCAGGGTCGCAGATGGCCGCGGCCGCGATCAGATACGGGCTGGAGATGCCGACCTTCAGCGTGCGATCCGGATCCGAGATCACGGCAACCGGGGTGACTTCAGAGCCGGTGCCGGCTGTCGTCGGCACCGCGATCAGCGGCAGCGTCGGGCCGGGCACCTTGAACTCTCCGTAGTAATCCTGGAGCTGACCGCCGTGACGGATGAGCAGCGCGGCGCATTTGGCCATGTCGAGACAGCTGCCGCCGCCAATGCCGATCACCATGTCGGGCGCGAACTTCCGTGCTTCGTCGACGCAGACGGCAACGGTGTCCCGGGGGACGTCGGGTAGCACACGGTCATGCACCAGTACGTCTATCGAGGCGGCTCGCAGCGCCGCGACAATCTCTGCGAACGGGCCCGTTGCGGCAAAACGTTCATCGGTGCAGACGAGCGCGCGACGCCCGAGCCTGGCCGCGACAACCGGGATGACGTGGCGTTGGCCCTTCCCGAAGAGGATTTCGCGCGGCAGCCTTAGGGCGGCGAAAAGGCTCATGACCTGCATCCTGTGATGATGACTGGATTGAAATGCGAGATGGCGTTCAACTCGGCCCAAAGGCCGGGTTCGATGTAAAACCCGTCTCGCAACGCGGTTGCGTATCGACGTGCCGAACCATCGCCCGCAACGCTGGCGGTCCGTTCAGCAGGTGAGGAAGCACGGGCTGCCAGGGCGGCACGCTGTTCCAGCAGGGCCACTGCAAATTCGATTGCTTTGTCTCCTAGCTGCCGCAAATGATATCCTCTATAAAATCGTATAGGATATAGGATTGCATTCGCCGGAGCATCGTGTTAGCAACTCAATGTGTCAAGAGGCAAAACATGCAGGCCATGAACTTACCCAGTCTAGACGAAGCGAACCTCGCCGGCGGGCGTATCCAGCGCTCCAGCAGCCTGGTTGAGGACGTCTACGAAGCGATCTTTGCGCAACTCATGTCCCTGAAGATTGCGCCGGGCTCGCGCATCACCGTCGACAGCCTGGTCAAGGAATTCAACGTATCCCACACGCCGATCCGCGAGGCGCTCGGCCGGCTCGAAGGCGAAGGCCTGGTGCTGAAGACGCATCTGATCGGTTACCGCGCTGCGCCGCAGATTACGAAACGACGGTTCGATGAACTCTACGAGCTTCGCCTGCTGCTCGAGCCTCATGGTGCAGCCAAGGCAGCGGTGCTCATGGACGAGGTAAAGCTCGCACAGCTTCAGACATCGGCCGGCGTCATGGCGCGCCGTGAGGGCAAGGACGAGCGCCTGCGGTATTCCAACTTCGCCCGCCAGGATGCCATTTTCCATGACAAGGTCATGGAATTCGCCAACAACGAACTCGTGCGCGAGACACTGGCGCACCAGCATACCCACTTCCACATATTCCGCCTGATGTTCCATTCGCGCGTCACCGAGGAGGCGCTTGACGAGCATGAGGCCATCCTGGCCGCTTTCGCTGCGGCCGATCCTGCCGCTGCCGAGCAGGCGATGCGTCGCCATATCGAGCATTCCCGCGACCGTTTGTTGTTGGCGTTCGACTGAGACTGTCCCGATGTCCCCGTACCCGCCGTTGACGGTCATCACGCAGGCCAGTGCCAACGAAGACTACTTCCCCGACTCACCCTTCTAGAAACTCAAACCTACCAGGCGAGTACAGGTCTCGCCCGGCCGTTGTCACAGGAAAGGAAGTACCATGCCAGGCAAAAAGATCCTGATGCTGACCGGTGAATTCACCGAGGAATACGAAATCTTCGTCTACCAGCAGGCGATGGAAGCGGTGGGCCACACCGTGCACGTCGTGTGCCCAGACAAAAGCGCCGGAGACCTGATCAAAACATCGCTGCACGATTTCGAGGGCGATCAGACCTACACCGAAAAGCTCGGCCACTATGCGCTGATCAACAAGACCTTCTCCGACGCCGAGAAGCAGCTGGAGCAATACCACGCTGTTTACTGCGCCGGCGGTCGCGGGCCCGAATACATCCGCACCGACAAGCGCGTGCAGGCGATGGTGCGCCACTTCCACGAAACCAAGAAGCCGATCTTCACGATCTGCCACGGCGTGCAGATCCTGATCGCGGTCGACGGTGTCGTGCGTGGCAAGAAGGTCGGCGCCCTGGCGGCGTGCGAGCCCGAAGTGACGCTTGCGGGCGGCACCTATATCGACCTGTCTCCAACGGAGGCATATGTGGATGGCACGATGGTTTCGGCAAAAGGCTGGACGGCGCTTGCTGCGTTCATCCGCGAATGCCTGAAGGTGCTGGGAACGGAGATCCGCCACGCGTAGACCTTTGCTCCGACGCATCCAAAAGGGTGCGTCGGTCCTTGCTGCAGCCTCGGTAGCTTCTGCCGATAGTCTCCCGAGCTGATAAGCTTCCGGAAGGCACGTCCCTTAGGTAGCGCGGCCATAACGGTCCCCTCGGCCCTGCGCAACTTTGTCGGTAGTCAAAGGGTGAGGGAAACCAAACTCGCTTACGAGTGATCGGACAACTCGTGTGCTACCTAATCCGGACAACTCATCTGCTTACGACGCTACGAAGTCGCACCGCTGTCGGAAGTCGCACCGCTTGAGTACCCGACGTTGCTGCTCTATATGATGCGTGATGATTGATGCGCACCAGGAGGGCGACATGAGAACCACACTGGCGATCGATGACGATGTCCTGGTCGCAGCCAAGGCCATCGCCCGGCAGCAGGATCGCAGCCTCGGCGAGGTCATCACCGATCTCGCCCGGCGCTCGCTGCGCCGGCCTCAAGCCGGCGGCGAGCGCAACGGGATTCCTCTACTGTCGCCTCGGCCGGATGCACCTCCTGTCACGCTTGAGACGGTCAATGCCCTGCGAGACGAACTGCCTTGACGTTCCTGCTCGATGTCAATGTGCTGATCGCACTGATCGATCCTGGCCACGTCGCCCATGACGACGCGCATGACTGGTTCGAACAGGCCGGCAACGCCGCATGGGCTACGTGTCCCATCACCGAAAACGGCGTCCTGCGCATCGTCGGCAACCAAAGATATCCCAATTCTCCCGGCTCGCCCGCCGTCGTTGCGCAAATCGTTGCCAAGTTGCGGGCTCTGCACGGGCACAGCTTCTGGCCCGACGATGTGAGCCTGGTTGGCTCGGGCGACATCGATGCAGCGAAAATCCTGACCTCGGCACAGGTCACCGATACCTATCTTCTTGCGCTCGCCAAGGCGCATGGCGGCCAACTAGCCAGCTTTGACCGCAAGCTGTCGGGGGCGGCGGTAAAGGGCGGGAAGTCAGCACTGCACCTGATTCCCACAAGGTAGACCCCCGGGCTCTTTTTGTCTGTTCTGCATCGCCGAACGGCGCAGTTTGAGATAGGCGTAGCCGCGCAGCACCATCAGGCCGGTGCGCTCAGCCGCAATGCGCTACCGTTCGTCCAAGGCCACGAGTGTCTGAACATGCCGCCCCTCTTCGATGGTTCGTCCTCCAGCTTCCAGTCAAGGTCGGACTTGAACCGTTGCGCGGCTGCCTGCGACTGGTACAATGCGTCGGCTTACCAAGCGAAGCTGTTGTTTCTTAGCAACGAATGTTTGCTGGGTGATCCATTGCAAGACATCGGTGCTCAGGGGGGCGCTGGCGGTGTAGTCGCCAACACTTTCGAGACTGGCGCCAGACAGACGCGCCGCACGTTCGTGTCCCACCTTACAACCTCCAGGACCTCGCGACATCGAGCCTATCCGGAGTAGTTCTACCCGCTGGTCGAAGATAAGCCGTTTCCGACCTTCGGCCTGCCGCGGGACGTGTTCATCTCGATGGCTGGCGCGGCCGAGTTCACGCTCGGATTCGGGTTGGAGATGCTCCTCCGGGCACCTCAGCTTCTTGGCCTTGACCACCCTCGGTCCAACGTTGAAGCTGCAAGAGGCAGAAATTCGCTGTTTAGCGATTCTTGCCAGGATTCCCCAGGCCCGCGGCCCATCTGGACAGATCGACCTCGGCCGCGATGCCCTGTCAGCTGAAACGGTTGGCGCGGAAGGTTGCAAGCATCGGGTGCGGATTGCCGGAGGCGATTTCTTTGGCAAGCAATTCGCCGACGATCAGTCCAAGCGTGGCGCCGCTGTGGCTAAAGGCGACGTGAAGACCGGCGACGGTCTCGACTGAGCCAAGCACCGGCTCGCCGTCGCCGGGGATAGGCTTCGGGCCGACAGCATAGGTAGCGAGTTGGAGCCGCGGATTGCCGTCGAGCACGGCACTGGCCTCGTCGAGCAGTCCTTTGATGGTCTTGTCGTGCACGGTGTAGGTGCCGTCCGGGTTGACCACGACTTCTTCCTCCGACCATGCCGAATCCAAAACAAATGCGCCATCCGGCGTCGGGCGCACCGCCACGCGCGGCGTATTCAGCACGGCACGGAGCTCGGTCTTGGTCGGCTTGGTCTTCAAAAGAAGTGAAATCGGCGTGGCGTCGGGGACATGGACGCCGATCTCCGCAAGCATGACAGGCGTCGCTGGCCCAACGGCAAGGACCATTGCATCCGCCTTTATCGGCGCACCATCGGCAGTGACGACGCCACGCGCGCGACCACTTGTGGCATCTATCCGCACGCGTCCAGCACCCTGGATAAGCTTGCCGCCGCGGGAGCGGAATTCATTGAGTAGCAGATCGATCAAAGACGGCAGGTCAACCCATCCTTCGCCAGGATTGAAGATGGCACCCTGAGGGGTAATTGCGCTCGCGTTGACGCCGGGCACCACTGCACCGACTTCGGCAGGGCCGAGCAGAAGCGCGTCATAACCAATATCCTGCTCCAGCTGGCAGACGGACCCGATCTGGTTCGTCTCATCATCCGCATCCCAGGTGAGGCCGCCGTCAAAGCGAAGCCACGACGCGGTTTCCGGCCTTGTGGCCGCCAGGGTCCGATAACGGTCGATGCCTGCAAGCCTCAAGCGGTGATAGGCAGTGTCGGCACGTCGCGCTGAGTTCAGCCAGGAAAGTGAACGGCCGGATGCACCGTTGGCCGGCGCGCCGTCATTGACAATGGTTACATCAAAGCCAAGACGAGCGAGGTGCAGCGCGCAAGAGGTGCCGAAGATGCCTGCGCCGACAACGACGACTTGGCGCGGTTTTGCAGATGCAGTCATAGAGAAATCCTTCTACGCAGAAGCCGGGCTGGGAGTTGTTGGATCGCCGCAGAGCGCGGCGGAACTAATAGTCCGTTAGCTTCTTCATGTAGCGCCGGCCATCGAGCATCGGCCGGCCACGCAGGCCGGCCAGCTCATAGGCAAAACGCCATAGAGTGTCGAAGAAGACCAAGGGCACGAGATAGGGTTTGATGTCATCGGACATACCGCTGAGGTCGAGTTCCGCTCCATCTAGCACCAGGATGTTTTCCCGGCCTCCATGTTTGAAAAGGAAGTCGCGGGCGCGTTCGGATAGGCTCCGCGTTTCGTCCAAACCCAGCAAGACCACGAAGCAAGCATCCCGGTCCACCACCTCAAATGGACCGTGAAAGAACTCGTTGGCGTGTATGGCCTGCGAGTCGTACCACTGCATCTCCATCAACACGCAGATGGCGTACGAATAGGCCGCACCATAGCTGGCACCGCTGGCCAGTGTGTAGATCGCATTGCGCGGCGCGAAACGGGGGGCGAAGGCCTGAAACCGGTCGGCATAGGTCCGGTGTGCACGCTCGATCGCCGGCTGAAGGTGGCTCAGGCTCATCAGCAGATCGGCAGTTAGCCCGGCGTCCTCCCGAGCATCGATTAGGCCGGCGAGCAACATATAGAGCACGCCGTAGTTGCTGCAGGCTGAATCGATTGCTTTGCCCGTCGTGTAGGAGGCCTGGTAGGCGACGGCGTGGTCGACCGCCTGCGCGAGGGGCGATATCTGGTCGAGCGTCATGCCGATTGTCGTTGCGCCTCGATTCTTTGCATGATTGGCCGCTCGCACAGTTTCCTGGGTGGTGCCGGTCTGCGAGCAAAGGACAACGAGCGCGTCAGGTCCCAACCGTCGCGGGTCTCGGCAGACGAACTCATCCGCGTTGTAGATGTCGCAGGCGAATGTACCGCTGTGACGGTCGACCAAGTACTTGCCTGCCATCATGATCGAGAGCGAGCCGCCGCACGCCACGAGGAATAGGTGCGAAAACTGCCTGCCCGCCGTAGCGGTCAGGGCGCGTTCCACGTCGGCGGGCAGGGCGGAAATCATGAGCTTCCTCGTCTCGTTGGCAGAGCTGCGGGCCGGCGCACAATTGACAGATGGCAGCCATTGTGCGAACGTTATCACATCCTTTAAACTGAAAGTCCTGCAATGGTCAAGATTGCCGCGATAGGCGATAACGTGGTCGATTGTTATCTTGCTCGCGGCGAGATGTATCCTGGTGGAAATTGCCTCAATGTCTCGGTCTATGTCAGCCGCTTCGGCGGGCGATCGGCCTATGTCGGAGCGATCGGCAAAGACCGGGCGGGGGACCTTATCTGCACTGCACTGGCGTCGGAGCGCGTGGACATCACCCGATTACGGCGCCTCGAGGGGCCGACCGCTTACTGCCTCATAGGTCACCGCAACGCCGATCGGATTTTCCTGGACTTCGATCTCGGAGTTTCGGTGTTTACGCCGACGCAAGAAGATCTGGATTTTCTCTCGGGCTTTCAGGCCGTCCACATCGGCCAGTCCAGCGGGTTAGACCCGTGCGTTGCCGCTGTATCGAGTAAGTCCCTGCTGTCTTACGACTTTTCTACGCGGCGGGAACCGGGACATCGACGCGAGATTGGGCCCTATTGCTATCTGGCTTCCGTCTCGGGTGACGGTCTCGACGACAACGAATTGGCCGCAATCGCAGCCGAACTCCTTGGATATGGTTCAAAGTGGGTCCTTGTGACTCGTGGCCGAGCCGGCGCGGTGCTTCACGCCGACACGGTCTCTTACCGCACCCAGGCGCGGCTGGTCGAACCGGTCGACACCCTGGGCGCGGGCGACACCTTCATCGCCAGAACGCTATTCGGCCTGCTTAAGGAAGAGGCGCCTCAAGACATTCTCGGCCATGCCGCGGAGGCGGCGGCCGCTACCTGCCGGTACTACGGGGCGATTGGCCATGCGACAGCAATCGAGTTAGGAAAGATGACGCCGGAGATCCTTCGCGGAGCTCGGCACGCTCAAGACTGGAAAACCGTCTAGCAGCGAAATTCTCCGAAACAATTGACGCGAGAAATGGACAATGCTAGAGGAAATGATAACGTTCTCACCTATCTGGCCAAAACGCCACCTAAGAGCGTTTTGATGGATGAGACGTCGAGTGGGATCGCAGGGCCGAGTTCGGCCAATCGTAAGAGGAGAAGACATGCACACGAATTCGAGCAGGCGCCAACTTGTGAAATCCGGTCTGGCGCTGACGATCGCGCTGTTGACAGGACTTGGCACGTTGGCCTCGTCAACGCAGGCAAACGCGGCCGACAACCCCTACAACCTCATCGACCCGACGGTGATCAGCGTCGGAACCATGGGCGATGCGAAACCCTATGTCTTCACCGACGCCAACGGTAACTTCACTGGCTTCGACGCTGAACTCTTCCGCGATGTGGCGCGCCGGCTCGGGTTCAAGGAGGAACAGGTCGTTTTCACCGGCCAGGAATTCTCGGCGCTGCTGCCGTCGGTTGCCAACGGCCGGTTCGACGTCGCTGTCGCCGCCATCGGCACGACCGCGGAGCGCAAGAAGACCGTGGATTTTGGCGACGGCTATCTCGCCGGCTACCTGTCGATCATTTCGGCTGATCCGGCACTGACGAGCAATGAGAGCACCGCCGGAAAGCGCATCGGCGTGATCCAGGGAACGCTGCAGGAAATCTATGCCGAGAAGAATCTGAAGGGCGACATTGTCAAATTCCCCGACAACAACACTGCGGTGGCGGCGCTGAATAACGGGACGATCGACGGCCATTTCACTGACTATGAGTCGGCCAAGCAGTATGTGGAGCGCTACAAGAACCTGAAGATAACAATGAATGTGCCGTCCTTCGATGCGCCAGCCGGGTTCGTGGTCAAGAAAGGCAACGATGCCTTCCGCGAGGCGCTCAACAAGGCGCTGCGCGAGGCCATGGACGATGGCACCTGGAAACGGCTGCATGAGAAGTGGTTCCCGGGCACTCCGATGCCGGATCAATATCTGCCCAAGAAGTAAATTCGCGCGTATTCATTTTCGTTTCCGGCCGGGCCCGTGAGCAACGGTGCCCGGCCGAGTCATAGATGGACTTGATATGAGCTGGTTCGATACCTTCGCCCGCAGCTTCCTTGATTTCCAGGCGATGGCAGAAGTTCTGCCAAACATGGTGATGGTCGGCCTCAAGAACACTTTGATCCTGGCCCTTGCCTCGACGTTTTTCGGGACGCTGATCGGTATCGTCCTCGCAGTCATGGGGATTTCAGAGAACCGGCCGCTGAAACTCCTTGCGCGGGTCTACACCGATATCTTCCGCGGGCTTCCTGCTATTGTCACGATCCTGATCATTGGCCAAGGCTTCGCGCGGTTGGGCCGAGATCTGTTCGGTCCGTCGCCTTATCCGCTGGGCATTCTGGCGCTCAGCCTGATCGCCGGCGCCTATATCGGAGAGATTTTCCGCGCCGGCATCCAGAGCGTCGAGCGTGGTCAGATCGACGCCACCCGCACTCTCGGTATGACGTATGGCCAAGGCATGCGCCTGGTGGTGATCCCGCAAGGCATCCGCCGCGTCCTGCCCGCACTGGTCAACCAGTTCATTGGCAACGTCAAAGACTCCAGCCTGGTCTATTTCCTTGGTCTGCTCGCCTCCGAACGCGAACTGTTCCGCGTTGGCCAGGACCAGGCCGTGCTGACCGGCAACCTGTCGCCGCTGTTGCTGGCCGGCGTGTTCTATCTCGTGATCACGGTGCCGCTGACCCACCTCGTCAATTACATCGACGCGCGCATGCGCGTCGGCAAACGTATCACCGCTGTGCAGAGCGGCCTCAAGGAAGTCGCCGAGCTTGCCGAAGCCGGCGTGCCGGGCGCAGCGAAATTGCCCGCAGCGGCGCCCACCCGCTTCAAGGGCGGCGGCATCGAGGTCAAGAACATCGACATGGCCTACGGCGCCGTCCAGGTGCTCCATGACGTCAGTCTGAAGGTCGAGCCCGGGACCGTCACCTGCCTCGTCGGTCCGTCCGGCTCGGGCAAGTCGACCTTGCTGCGTTGCCTCAACCGCCTCGTAGAGTGTCGAGCCGGTGACATTCTGCTCGATCGCGAAAGCATCTACAAACAGACCCCTGACCAACTCCGCCGGCGCGTCGGCATGGTTTTCCAGCAGTTCAATCTGTTTCCCGACCGCAGCGCCCTCGCCAACATCACCCTGGCGCTGCGCAAAGTAAAACGCATGTCGCGCGAGGAGGCTGAGGGGGCGGCCTTAGCGAGGCTGCATGAAGTCGGACTGCTGGAGCGCAAAGACCATCGGCCGGCCAATCTCTCGGGCGGGCAACAGCAGCGGGTGGCTATCGCGCGCGCCCTGGCCCTCGAACCCGAAATCATGCTGTTCGACGAAGTCACCAGTGCCCTCGATCCGGAATTGGTCAAAGGTGTCCTGAACTTGATGGCCGATCTCGGGCGGGGCGGGATGACGATGGTGGTCGTTACGCACGAGATGAACTTCGCTCGCAAGGTCGCGAACCAGGTCGTATTCATGGACGAGGGGCGGATAGTCGAGGCAGGCCGACCAGAGGATCTATTCGACAATCCGCAAAGCCCGCGTCTTCGGCGCTTTCTGTCAGAGGTGCTGTGATTGCAATGGTGTGCGCAACGGCGGGTGTTGCGGTGTTCGGCCTTGCGGGGCGGGCTTAACTGCCGCTAGGTCGCGCGCATGGGCGGCGGGGTTTGCCGAGTGACTCAAAGATCGTCGAAAAACGCAACTATCATAGAGGTCGCTCGCCGGGCCGGGGTGAGTTCCGCCACCGCCGGGCGTGTCCTTGGTGGCTACGGCTACAGCAGCTCCGAGGTTCAGGAGAAGGTGCGCGCCGCCGCAGCTGCGCTGGGCTATCGCCCCAATCGCCTGGCCAAAGGCCTGATCACCGGTAAGACGCAGACTATCGGAGTTGTGGTTGGCGACATCGAAAGCCCATTCTACGCCAGCGTGCTGCGCGGAATAGGGGATGTCGCGCGCGGTGGCGGCTTCGGGGTTATCGTTACGAATAGTGACGAAAATGCCGACCTCGAGCGAGAGGCGGTGCAGTTGCTGCTGGAAAAGCAGGTCGATGGGTTGATCGTCTCATCGACCTTCGTGGACGAGCCGGATCATCTTCGTGAAGCAGTCGCGGCCCGCTGCCCCGTCGTGCAGTTCGACCGCATAGTGGCGGGCCTGGAAACCGATTCAGTCGTGGTCGACAACGTTTCTGTAACGCGTAACAGCATCGCGGCCATGATCGCCGCCGGACACAGCCGCATCGGAATACTGGCGGAACTCGGGCCGGGCCACCGCGATGATGTTGGCTCCTTTGTGGCGAACGTTGATCTCTCCAGCTTCGATGTTCGCTACCATCATCCAAGCTGGCAACGATTGTTGGGTTATCTCGAAGCCCATCGTGCCGCAGGTATCGACCCGGATCTGCGGTTGATCCGCCGCGTAGCGGTCTATTCTAGCGAGGCAGCTCGCAAGGAGGCGCTCGATCTGCTGACAATGCGCAATACGCCGTCCGCTCTATTTACCGCCGATGGTGTGATGTCGACAGGCGTTCTGGAGGCGACTTCCGCACTAAAGCTTGCGATTCCAGGAGACGTTTCGCTGCTTTGCTTCGACGATCTCGATTGGATGCAGTTCGTGGCCCAGGGTATCACAGCCATCGCCCAGCCGGCGCATTTGATCGGGGCGGCGGCAGCGGAGCTTCTGTTGAAGAGGTTGGCGGAGGCCACGTTACCCTTCGAGCATCGTGTCCTGGCAGCCCAGATCGTGGAACGAAATTCCATTGCCGTGCATGGCCAATCGTAGGTTGGATCATCCGAGGTCCCGCAGCAGGTGCGTCCCTGACATTTCAAGCTGTGGTTGCGTTGACCCAAAACGGTCGTGCTTCATTCTGGAAAACATCGACAAGTTAGTTTGAAATCGCTCACCTGGAACCGACGCGCCATTTTCGGTTTACACTGCGAACGCCAGCAGCCGGGCGGGTCGAGGGACGGAGAGGGCAGGGCGCTCGGCAAAGCAGCGGTCGAAGGCAAACTGACAGCGGGCATCGCCCCGCGATGTGAGGACAGCGACCCTTGCCGCCGTTCGGTTTTCTGAGAGCATCACAGAGTACGCACAATCCGGGAGCCGATATATTCCATGCCAACAAGAACCGATGTTAGTGAACCGCGCCGGTGGTTTGCCGAAGACCTGCGTGTCTCATCGCCTGTCTTGCACAACCCTGCAGTCATCGAGGCCTTCGCAAAGGTTCCGCGCGAACAGTACCTTGGCAACGGGCCTTGGCGTATCCATTCGAGATTGCAAATCGGGGCGGTCCATACCAGCCCTTCAGCCGCACTTCACGAGATTTACCACGACGTTCTGGTCTCGCTTGACGAAAAGCGCGGATTAAACAGCGGGTTGCCGTCGCTTTGGGCATTGGTTTTCGACCATCTGAACGTCGCCGCCGGCCAGACTGTCCTTCAGGTGGGTGCTGGTGTCGGCTATTTCACCGCCATCCTCGCTGAACTGACGGGTTCTGAAGGGCGCGTGATTGCATATGAGATCGACGAAGAACTGGCCCGGCGAGCGCAAAGCAATCTTGCTCATTATGCCCATGTAGAAGTGATATCCGGTGATGCAACGCAGGCAGTCGATCTGCCAAACCTCGATGTCGTGGCCGCCTTTGCCGGAGTGACGCACGTGCCGGAACGGTGGCTTTCAAATTTGTCCGACAAGGGTCGGATGGCGCTGCCGTTCACAGGTGAAGACCAACGAGGCTTCATGATGCTTCTGGAAAGGGCTGGCTGTGCGTTTCCTGTAAGATCACTTATGCCATGCGGGTTTTACCCCTGCAGCGGAGCTAGGCGCAGTGACGAAGAAAAGGCGTTGATGGCCGCTCTAAAGGCTGCGCGAGGCAAGGTCACTGGTCTCGCGCAATACCATCGAGGACGACCAGCAAATCGCCTCGAGAACGCTTGGCTAGTTGCCGACGCATATTGGATTTCGAAAGCCTAGAGATCGATGTCAATCTCGCGTGTCGCCGCCGTAGGGTGTGGCACGCATTGAAGGGCGTTCCACGAAGGATCTATACCATTGTGTCAGTCGCGGCCTTCCCTGCAAGAAGTCCGGCAGTCCCCGGAACTCCAGCCAGCTTAGACAAGTGGCGAGCGCGATGTGGCCGACATGGAGCGGCGCGTCGAATTCGACCGCGCGTTCCACGAAATTGTAGGATTCGATGAGCTTCATCGTCATGCCTGCGCCCAAGGCAGGGTAACGCAGATGTTCAGGGCGGCGCTCGTTTTCCCAGCGGATGGAAATGCCTGCGTCGCACATGCCGCCGGCGAGCGCCTGGAGGCGCAAGGCGGACCATTTTGCTCGCCCTCTTTCGGGGATGAGCCGACGACTGCTTTCGAGATCGTCGAGATAGCCGCAGATTACGCTCGAATCGAAGATCGTATAACCGTCATTGAGAACGAGAACGGGCACTTTGCTAAGCGGATTGATCGCAAACACATCCTCGTTGCGATTGATGGGGCTCGTCCTCCTCCAGAGCGTGACCTCCAGTATCTTGGAGGCTCTGGAGTGACCAGACAGAGCCGTTTTGAGCAGGGCAGCCTTTCGGGGTTTCAGACAACCCCCAGAGTAAATGAACGAAAGTTCCGTTCGTTCGAATGATGACAAGTAAGGAAATAGGAGGCAGGCTTTACGCCTTATTCGGTGCCTTGGCGTTGCCGAGGGTGCTTCACCAGCATTGATCCAGCGCCGCGCGCGTAAGTGGAGAATACAATAGCGGTGAGGGCCGCGGTCGGTGAGGTTCAGTGATGAATCATCTGCAGATACGCGGCAGGGGGTGTAGCGCCATGCTATCCCTCGTTCCGTTATGCCTTGTTCTGCTGTCGGCATCTCCGGCAAATAGTCAGTTGGCGCCCGAAGCGTCAGCTGTTGCCGCAGCTAACGACAGCTCGTCGGTCGTGGTTTCGGAACACACCGAGGTCGACAAACAACCGGGCAAGCCGCAACCGAGCGCGCTCGGATCCTATATATCTGGAGAGCTGGTGCTCAGCGAAACACAGGCACCCAAGGAGGGCGCGCAAACGCCGCTCGGCGAGCATGAGGAGGGTTTGCGCCGCGAATTGGCCGCAGCACGAGCGGAGCTAGACGTTATGCAGCGCGGCGCACGTGACCTAAGCGCCCAGGCACACGTACTGGCAGACACGGTGGCTCAGCAAGCACAAGCCCTAAAAGAGCAGCAGCGAACAGACGAAGCGCTCGCGCTCGATCTGGAGACGGCGCAGCGCGTTATCGAAAGCTACAGGGCCGAAGCCAGTCTCTGGAACAGCGAGAAGGCTGCCACGCTTGGAGCGCACCCCTCTATGGAAGTCTCTCAGCTTGCTGCCAAGCGAGCGCTTGATGACGAGCGGCACAAGGTTGAGCTCTTGGAACAAGAACTTACTACGGCTCGCCAAACGATCGATGCTCTTAAGACAGGCGCAAATCTGGCAGCCGTCGAGCAGGCCAACGCCATAAGGGACCGACAGGTGGCCGAGGCCGCTGTAAAGCAAGCTCGAGAAGCACTCGAACTGGGACGCGAACGAGCAGATTCAGCTGTACGAGGCCTCGCCATCGTTCGCATGGAACGCGATGCTTTAAAGCAGAACTCGATAGAATTGAGTGCGGCGCTGGACCAAGAGCGTGAAAGGGCTATCGGTCTAGCCCGCAGCCTCAGTGCCGCGCGTGAGGCAATTGATATTGTCAAGGGCAAGCGTCGCACTGCAGCTGTGGAGCGCGCGCCGAAAGCACGTACCCCCGCGAGTGCACTTGCAAGTAGGTTATCGCGTTCGGGCGCCCAACCAGTCCGCAAACCGGGCTTGCCGGAAAAACAGAAAGTGAAGGTCCAAAAGTCACCGCAACCTGTTCTGCTGTCAACCATCGCTCTTCCCGCCGCATTGCTCCCAACGCGACCACCGAAAAAGCTCGACCTAGGCCAGTGAAGAATAGTGAGCGAAATGTATGCCGCAGGGGAGTATGATAATGAAAAAATACGTCGCAGCCGCGTTGACGATCGGGATCGCAATCGGGCCTGCCTCGGCTCTTGATGCAGGTATAGGCGGCAATGTTGGCGGTGCCGGGGTCGGTGCTGGAGTGAGCGCCGGTTCGCAAGGCGTATCTGTGGGGGTGGGCACGAGCGTCGACGGTGTAGGCGGAGCAAGCGTTGGAGCTTCGGTCGGCGCAGATGACGGCTCAGTCGACGCAAGCGTTAGTGCCAGCGGCACTGTAGGTGATACAAGCGGAGGGATTTCGACGGATGTCGGTGTGGGCGACGATCCAGCCGCCGAAAACGAATCGGTTACCGCTCCCGGTAGTCCGGCCGCAGCCACCACAGCCACTGCCTCTGCCAAGACCGCCAGGCAATCGATCGTCCTGCCACCCGTCCTCCTGCCCTCTAAACCTGGTGACGGTGGTTCCGAGCGGGTCACCAAGGGCTATCCCGCTGAGTTTCTGGCACCGCTGAAAGCGAAAACCGGTACGCCAGCCGCAGTGGTGCGTGCCTGCCGCGCGGCGATCGTGTCCGCTGCGACGCCGCTTGGCGCCGTCCGTGTCCACGCGGTAAGCGCAGGTGCCTTGCGTCAACGTCAAGGCGCACTCACGGCGCCGATCGAGGTGCGAATAGACTACGCTAGACAAGGTGGCATCGAAGTCCGGCAGGCGCAAGTCAGTTGTCGCCTCGATGCGTCGGGCAGGGTCACTGCAATAATATAGCAGCCAAGCCTGTAAGAGGGACACACGGCGCTTAGCCGAGGTCGCTCGTGTTGGCTCGGTGATCAACCAGTGCCCGCGAGTGTGAGTTCCTAGCCTCGACCTGTGGCCCCGCGCGCGGGCGTACTGGTCGCAAGACCTATCAAGAAGCGGACTCGCTGATATCGGAACAATCCTGACGAAGCATCGGCAGCCTTTGTCCCTAGACGGTGCGCCTCCCGTGCCCAAGCCCTCTTGGCGCACCGCCCAGGTGATCGTCATGACCAATGACAACCATGCTGTCCCCCAGTCGTCGGGTTGGGCAGGAACGGCTTGCGAACGCCGCGACATCGTCCATCTCGCGCGTCCCTTCATGGCATGCCTTGCAGGTAGTCACTTCCCGCCCTTCGGTCGCCACTTGCCATCGAACAGACCCGTGGCGGCACGTGGTCGATGTCGACGCCGCGAGCCGATCCGGCACAATAGATGCAGAACGGCTGCTGGCTGCGTAACTTCTGGCTCAGGCTCACGATGTTGGGTTCCAACTTCTCTGACGGGGATTGTTAGGGCCTCGCCAGTGGGAAACGAAGGGCGCGCGGGGGGCCTCGCGCGAGCCAGTTATCCGATCACCCGCCCAGATTTTTGTATCAAACATTCTGGCCCCCTTAAGGAACAAATCCGCTCGAGGTGCAGTTCGGTCCTTTTAAGATGTAGGCCCGAATGTGGTTGAAATCGATAAAGCCAAACAGAAGGTTATTGCCAAAGTTGTGCGGCACTGGATCACCTCAGAGGTAATCCGCAATTACCTTCGCAACCTGCTAAATCTGCCTGTAGAACGGGAGCTGCCGGCTGAGCAAAGGTATTTGCTGGAGGAACTTGATAGGGCCGACAAAGAGTGACGTATGGCTCTCCACTGGTTCAACCCTCCTGTCCCGGTCAAGACCGAGCGTCCCGGGATCATCCGCAACGTCAACAACGCCGAGAAAGCCGGCGAGGAGCTGATGAAGTGGACCAAGCGTGGCCCTTGCTGGGACCTCGCTGTGCGCGTTTGCATGGCCGTGATATTCGACGAGATGGAACCTGAGGAGGCCCGTAAGGCATTTCTGGCTGCTGCAAAAGAGGAGGGGACATTACTCCCCCAATGAGAACTAGCTAAATTGGATGCGGTATAAGCTTCTAGGTGTCTATTACCAACACCGCCTTCGCGCGAAAGGAGCCCGCCGCCAGTGAGGGAGAGGCGACGGACCCCCCCCACAGCGGCTGCACATCCACGAAGAATCCCGCTGCCACCTCTAAACCCGCGAGGGCCTACATCGTTCCCTTAGCTGCGGCTAAAGCGGGGTTGGTCGGCGGGCTCTTGCCGCTCTAAGTTCCCCCTTATGGGTCCTCTCTGGTTCTCTCCACCGGTCTACGTGAAGACGAAACGTCCGGGCATTCGCAATGGGGTCAGCCACGTCGAGGGAGCCGCCGAGGAGCTCATGGGGTGGGACACAAAGGGCCCGAAGTGGACCAAGGCTGTCCAATCCTGCGTCGATGCATTCGAGGGCAAATCCTCCCCCCAAGAGGTCCGTGAAGCCTTCGAGGCGGCTGCCAAGGAGGCCAACGTGTATCTCTCCCCTGACTAGGAGGTATCATGGCAACCCATTGGTTCGTCCCTCCGGTGTTCGTGAAGACTGAAACCGGTGTCAGGCATGGCTGCAACAATGCGAGGGCAGCCCTTGAGCAGCTCAAAACGTGGACCCGGAGAGGACCCTGCTGGCATAAGGCGGTGACGCTGTGCCTGTCAGATCTGGAGGGCGATTCGATTGACCCTCAGGTGGTGCGAAAGGCCTTTGAGGCTGCCGCAAAGGAGGCCAAGATGTATCTCTCCCCTGAGTAGGAGGTGTCGTGGCAACCCATTGGTTCTCCCCTCCGGTGTACGTCAAGACCGACCGACCTGGGGTCACCTACGGGTGTAACAATGTCGAGGGTGCCGCCGAGGAACTCCTGAAGTGGATCAAGATGGGACCTAAGTGGAGGAAGGCTGTGCAACTATGCATCGACGCCGTCGAGGATCGGGCGACCCCGGAGGAGGCCCGTAAGGCCTTCGGGGCTGCTGCTAAGGAGGAGGGGATGTTCGTGCGAAACGTTGAATGTCGCGAACTGGCGCAAATTAGTTCCCACCTGAGCGTAGAAGAAGATCCATGTACGACGGGTACATCCCACGACATTGTATGGTGTAGCAACGCTGATCGCGTCTGTGCCGGCCGGCGGACGGTTGCAGCACGTTTCGTATGCTGATTGTCGCGATGGCGAGCGGCATGAATTTCGGAAGGGATATGAGAGCCAACACTTCAGGATCTCCCGGCGATGAGGCGCACTCTACCCGCAGCAGAATCAAAGAGGTCGCGGCCGAGTTCTATGTCCTGCGCGGCCACGATGGTTTCAGCTTCGGCGATATAGCGACGGCAATCGGCACGACGCGCGCCAACATCCATCATCACTTCGGCAACAAGCGTCAGCTGATGGAGGAATTGATCGCGGACTTCGCCGCCAACGCCGAGGCCCGCATCAAGCGCTTCTGGACGACCCCCGATATCCGGTTCTTCGACCGTCTCGATATGCAGCTCGAGGATCTGCGCCGCTTCTACGAACGTTTCAACGCTGAGAAGGGAGCCCGCAATATGTGGAGCCCGCTTTCGCGCCTTCGCCACGACCTCCCGGTTCTCGGCGAACCAGCGGAACGTGCCCTGGAGCGCGTCAACCGGGTCTATGATCAGAGCCTGCGTCATGCGGTGGACCAGGCGGTGAAGGACGGAGAGCTTTCCTCCGACACACTCAGCGACGAGCTCGTGCACATGCTGCGCATTACCCTTCTGTCCTGTCCACCGATGACGCAGGACACCGGAAGCTTCGACGAGGTCGCCAGGACTTTCGCAGCGCTCGCCGCGATCATCCGCGCCGCTTGGCAGGATGCGGGGAAGGGCTCGCGCCGAGGCTAGACATCCAGTGGATCAAAGCGAGGGCGAGTTGACAGATGTTAGCCTCCGGGTTACTTACTTACAGGTAAGTCAGCCCGTGGCGGCGACGAGGCGCGTACAAGGGAGGATCACGTGCTACGCGATGACGAATTCACCCGTTTCGAGGTCAGCCCCTTCACTGGAGCGCTCGGTGCAGAAATCCGCGGGATCGATCTGGCGGGCGCGAGCGAGGATGCTTTCGAAGACGTTCGCCGCGCGCTCTACCAGTATCATGCGCTCGCCGTGCGCGATCAGGAGCTTGACGCCGCTGGCGTCCACAAGGTCGCGCGCCGGTTCGGGCCATTTAGCGGCAATCCGGTGCACACGCCGATCGACGGCTTCGACGATATCGTGCGCTTCGTGCGCGAGCCGGACGACACGGGCAAGGTGATCGGCGAGGACTGGCACATGGACCTCGCCTGGCTACCAAAGCCGCCAGGCATTACGATCCTCTACGGTGAAGAGGTGCCGCCGGTTGGCGGCGACACCTGCTTCTCCAGCCTCGAGAAGGCATATGACTCGCTTTCGCCGCGGCTGGTCGAGATCCTGCAAGGGCTGACGGGCGTTCATAGCGGCCGCGGGGTCTTCGCCATCAACGCGGCCCACAGCCGGCTCGGCGTCAAGGCCGATGTCGAGGCGATCGAGAATGCCGTCGTCGAGCATCCTGTGATCTGTCGCCACCCCGAGACAGGCCGGCGCTATGTCTTCGTCAGCAGCGTGATGACCAATTTCAAGGGGATGACAGAGGAAGAAAGCAAGCCGATGATCGACTTCCTGATGGCGCGGGCTGTCCGGCCCGAGTTCAACTGCAGGCTGCGTTGGGAACCGAAGACGCTCGGTATGTGGAACAATCCCCATGTCCTGCACACCGCCATCAACGATTATCCCGGATATCGCCGGGTGATGTACAGAACAACGGTGGAGGGCACCGTTCCACTTGCCGCCAGGGACGGCTGACGCGCAACCGCTCAGGGAGGAGCAATGGCATTTGGTTCCGTGGCGTCCGTCGGCCATAGGGGGGAAGGGCCGGCTGAAGCGGCTGGCGAGACCAAGAAGCGGCGCTTCGCGTTTTCGCCTGCCTACCTCTATGCGACGCCCGTGCACCTCCTGGTGCTTGGGATCATCGTGCTCCCCGCGATCTTCGTCCTGTGGCTGAGTTTCGAAGCCTCGTCATTCGGCCAATCGGCAACCTTCGTTGGGTTAGATAACTATATCCGCGTCCTCACCGATCCCTATTTTTGGGGTTCGGTCTGGAACACGGTCCTCGTCGTCGCCGTTGCCGTTCATATCGAACTGCTGCTCGGCCTTGGCCTGGCCCTGCTTTTCGCTTCCGGTCTTCCCCTCCAGCGCGTCATGCTCGTCGTGGTGCTCGCTCCCTACGCCATCAGCGAGGTGACGGCGGTCGCAATGTGGCGCTTCCTGTTCGATCCAGACGTCGGGCCGATCACGCTGATGCTGCGATACACCGGGCTGCCGACGCTCGACTGGACGTTCATCCCTTCCCATGGCCTCATCCTCGTCGGCCTGCTGACAATCTGGCTGCACCTGCCATTCACATTCATCATTCTCTATGCGGCACGGCTCGCGGTTCCGAAGGAGCTCTACGAGGCTGGGCGCACCGACGGGGCCAACGCGTTCCAGCTCTTCCGCAACATCACGCTACCGCTTCTGGCGCCAGCGATCCTGATCGCGCTGCTCTTCCGCTACATCTTCGCCTTCCGCCTCTTTTCCGAGGTCTGGCTCCTGACCCAGGGCGGCCCGGCGCGCACGACCGAGGTCGTTTCCGTTTATCTCTATCAGGAAGGCTTCCGCTACAACTCGTTCGGCACGGCGGCCGCGACGGCGTGGATGATGGTCGTCATCTCGCTGCTGCTTGCGACTGGCTATGTATGGCGGCTGCGCAAGGAATCCGTGGCCAATGCGTTCTAAGCGTCTCGCCATCGGTGCCGGAAAGACGCTCGCTGTTGCGGCAATCGTCGTCTGGTCGCTGTTTCCGATCGGTTTCATCGTGCTCTCGTCGTTCAAACCCGGTCGCGAGATTTTCGCGGTTCCACCAGAGCTCTTCTTCGAACCGACCTTCGAGCACTACGCCTCGTTATGGCAGCGCTGGCCGGCCTTTTTCGACGGGCTCGTCAACAGCCTGATCATCACCACCGGGGCAACGGCGCTTGCCGTCATGGCAAGTTTGCTCGCTGGTTTCGCCTACTCGCGCTATCGAGGCGTCCGTTTCCTGGAGGGATCGGTGATGTTTCTGATCGGATCGCGGCTGATCCCGCCGATCGTCGTGACGCTGCCCCTGTTCCCGGTCGTCAATCGGCTCGGGCTCAACGACACCCATCTGGTGCTGATCCTGCTCTACGCGACCTTCTTCGTCTCGCTCGGCACGCTCCTGATGCGCACGTTCATTGACCAGGTGCCGCGCGAACTCGACGAGGCGGCTGTCCTCGACGGCGCGCGGCCGCTGACGATCCTTGTGAAGATCATCTTGCCGCTCGTAGCGCCCGGCATGCTCGCCGTCGCCGTCTTCGTCGTCGTCTTCGCGTGGAACGAGTTTCTGTTCGCCTATATCTTCACCGCCAACCACGCCAAGACTGCGCCTTTGGTCCTTTCTGAGATGATCAGCTCGATCGATGGCGTCGACTGGGGCGTGCTCTTTGCGGCCTCTACCGTCCAATTGCTGCCGGTTCTCGTCTTCGTGGTCCTGATGAACCGGTTTCTTGTCGCCGGGTTGACCGCCGGCGCGACCAAGGGGTGACGACGTCACCGAGAAAGGGAGGAAGACAATGCCTTTGCACATGACACGCAGAGCCCTGCTGACGACCGCGATGGCCGCCGGCGCGACGGGCGCATTTGGCCGGTTGGCCCATGCTCAGGTAAAGACGCTGAACGTGCTTTGCCATCGCGTCCACCAAGCCAACCTGACGACCGGCGCCGCCGGCAATGTCATCAAGCCCTGGGAGGACAAGAACAATGCCCAGATATCCTGGACCACGCTCGACAGCAATCCGCTCCAGGACCGGCTATTCCGGGAGGCGAGCCTGAGCGAGACCGATTTCAACGTCGGCTATGTCATCGACAACCGCATGACGTCGCAGATCGCCTCGCTGTTCGAGCCGCTAGACGATCTCCGGAAAGCCGAGCCGATCGAGGATTTCGACGATATCGCCGAGGGCCTGCGCCAGTCGATGACCGTCGGCGGCAAGCTCGTCGGCGTTCCGGTGCGCCATGCTACGCAGGGGCTTTTCTACAACGAGGAGCTGCTTCAGGAGGCCGGCATTTCGGCGCCACCGAACACGCTGGAGGAGCTGGTCGAGCAGGCGAAGAAGCTGACCTTCACCTCCAGGTCCGGCACGCCCGTCGTCGGCATGATCCTTGCGAGTGACCTCGCCGTCTTCCCGGTCATGTTCGCCCGCGCCTTCGGCGGCGATTTCATCGACAAGCAGTTCAAGGTGGTCCCCGATCCGGAGGCGATGGAAAAAGGCCTGTCCGTGCTTGCCGACCTCTTCAAGGCCGGCGCGCTGCCCCGCAGCTATGCCACAACGCGCAACGACGACATGGTGACGTGGATGCAGCAGGGGCGCGCTGCCTTCGCGGTGCTGCCTTTCGCCCGCTACGCGCAGCTCAACAACAAGGAACAGTCGACCGCACCGGGAAAGATCAAGGCGATCGAGTTCCCCGGCTCCAAAACCCTCGGCAGCGGTCACGAAATGCATCCGGTCGTCGAATCCTGGGCGATGGCCATTCCCGCCAATTCGACGGACAAGAAGCTCTCCTGGAGCTACATCCGCTTCGTAGCGAGCAAGGCCGCCACACTCGACATGGCGCGCAACGGCAATGGCCCCGTCCGCACCTCGACCTATGCCGAGCCGTCGTTCGCCGGGTCGCTGCCGCAGGCGAAGGTCGAGGCTGCCGCGCTCGCCAAAGCGCGACCGGCCTTCCCGGCTTTTCCCGAAGCCGCTCGCGCTCAGTCGACGTTTCTCGAGGAGGTTCAGCTCGCAGTCCTCGGTCGCAAGAGCCCGAAGGAAGCGGTCGCCGCCATTGTCGATCGCGTCAAGCCGCTGATGCCAGCGTAATCGTACGGGCCACGTCGCCAAGTCGCCTGGTACTTGCCAGGCGACCAACCGGCGAGGATCAGCACGGTCGTAAAGTGGTCGTCGGGTGAGGCGATGTTCTATGGACCTGAATTCGATCGCGCGAGCTCAGGACTGCCTGGCAGTGCGCTGGCGCAGATAGCAGGTTCATCGCACCGCCGCCGATATCCCACTACGCGGCATAGGCAATGGCCGCTGACCGTCGGCGACTCCCCATGATCGAGGTAGATGCCATGATGCCGCTTGTCGGCACGCATGGCGTACTGACTCTGTAGATGCTTTCGAGCGGCGCCGGGACGCTTATCGCCTGCTATTTCATGTGGTGCACGGGATGCCCCCTCGGGGGGACGTAATCAACCTTCGAACTTGCCAGCCTGTAACTTTCTGACCAGGCCGACCAGCTGATCCAGATCCGCGCGTGTAAGCGCAAGCATCTCGGCAGGGGGCTTGTGATATTCCCTTGTCAATTCCTCAATGGTTGCAGCACCCTTGGCCGTAAGCTTGACAAGTTTGACACGGCGATCGCTTGGCGACGGAACACGTGCGGCGAGCCCCGCCTGCTCCAACCGATCGGTCAGCCAGGTTGCCGTCGAAGGGTCGCAGTGCCATTGAGCGGCCAATGCGCCGATCGGCTTGCCCGCATCTTTGTCGAGCGTGAAGAGGGCGCGCGAGTCGTTGGGCGTCAGGCCCAATTTCTGCTGGATCGCCAACCGGTCCGGCGCCGACCGCATCAGGAAATCAAACATCAGGCGCCATGCCTCGGTGGCGTGCTGCAAGCGATCTTGGCCCGGTCTCATTCCACGCTCCTTCGAGTCTTGACACATACTTGGACCAATCATATGATTTGATAAATCAAAATGTTTTTTTGGTCAAACCAATGAGAGGAGATCCGGGATGACCAATACCACGGTTCTCGTCGTCGGAGGCGGCCTGAACGGTCTGACGGCGGCCGCCCTACTGGCTCACAACGACATTGCGTGTGTCCTCGTCGAGCGTCATCCCGACCACGTCAATCCAGTACAAGTTTGCCGGCATCTCCCCGCGCAGCATGGAGATATTCCGAAGCCTCGGCCTCGAGGCGGAGATTCGTACAAATCGGACGGGGGACCAGCAGGCAGGCGCTATTGCGCGCGCCAGGAATCTCGCCGATCCGGAGATTCAATGGGGAGGACCGGCGTGGCCGGATGCAAGTGCCCTCAGCCCCACGCAACCGGCGACGTGTGATCAGCACGTCTTGGAACCGATTCTGCGCCGCTACGCCGAGCGGAACGGTGCAGATGTGCGTTTTAGCGCGGAGCTGGTGACTTTCGATCAGGGCGAGACCGTCGTCCGCGCGGAAATTCGCGATATCGCGACCTGCGCAAAGGAGGTCATCTCGGCCGACTATCTGATCGTGGCGGACGGTGCGAACGGTTCCCTGCGAGAAAGGCTGGAGATCAGCCGCAGCGGGGCAGGCGGCCTTCAGCACTGGATGAATGTAGTCTTTGACACGGACATGCCTCCGACGATAGGCGGCAAGCGCTTCACGTCGTGCTTCGTGACGGACCTCAACGGGACCTTCACGCCCAGGGAGGGTGGACGATGGCTTCTGGCGCTCCAGTACTTTCCCGAAAAGGGCGAGAAACCACAGGATTTTGATGAAGCCAAATGCAGGGAACTGATCATACGAGGTGCGGGCCGGTCGGACATCACGACGAGGCTTGTCGATGCGCGCTCCTGGGAAGTGGCCGCCCTCACAGCGCGCCAATTCCGCCGAGGCCGCGCGTTTCTTGTGGGGGATGCCGCACATGTGATGCCCCCAACAGGCGCTTTCGGTGGCAATTCAGGTATCCACGACGCCCATAACCTTGCCTGGAAGCTTGCGATGGTAGCACGCGGGCATGCCGATCCCTCGTTGCTGGATAGCTATGACATGGAGCGCCGGCCGGTCATCGAGGCTACGTTGGCGCAAGCGCTCGCCCGCCTACAGAAATGGTTCGACGATCCGTCGAAGCGGTTGCCTCCTCCTGTTGCGATCGTCGAGGATTACGACGTGGTATTTGGCCAACGCTACACTGCAGGCATCGTGGCTCGGGAATCCACACCGGACGATCACCCGTTCCAAAAATCCGCCAAGCTGTCGGGTCGCCCTGGCACGCGTTTACCGCATTTCGCGGTCGAGCGCGCCGGCCAGCGGATTTCGAGTCTCGATTTGTGCGATCGCGATCTTCTTCTCCTCTGCGCCGACGAAGCATGGTGTCAGGCCGCTGACGCCGTAAGCCAACGCCTCCGTATGCCGCTGACCTGCCACGCCTTGGGTGCGGGGATCTGATTGACTTGGACCATCGGTGGCCTTCCGCGCTCGGGGTTGAAAGCGGCGGTGCCGCCTTGGTCAGGCCTGACGGCTTTGTCGCGTGGCGATCAATGCACGGTGTGCCTGATCGCGTACAGGTGCTGATCGAAACACTTGACGGGTTTGGTTTCCGTACGCAGGCACACGAACACCATCGGTGAGCGGCGGCGAGTGCGGGTGCCTCCTGCGTTCTGGCACGCCGATGTCGTCGCCGGGAATGCGGGCGATGCCAAGGGCGCAGACGGCCAGCGCACGAAGCCCGGCCGCTACGACTTCCTTGCCGATCCCATCGCCTGGAATGGCCGCGATCCTGTGGCTTCGCATCGGTCCGGTCTTCCCTTGTGGCGCTAAACTCCGATGGATCACCGTGGCCTTGGCAGACCGAATGTCGCCGTTACCGCAAATGGTCAATCAAACCGTTCAGCAGGAGCAGCAACGCCCCAGCGACGACAGCCGCGGCCGCGTCGTCCAGCATAATGCCGGCCCCACCCCTTACCTTGTCATGCACGATACGGATGGGCCAAGGCTTGACGACGTCGAAAAACCGGAAAGCAAGGAAGCCTGCTGCCCACCAGAGTGGGTCGATCGGAAGCATGGAAAGTGTCGCGGCGGCGCCGAAGGTCTCATCGATGACGACGATCTGCGGATCCTCCGTCCCGGTACGGGAGATAACATGCGATGACGCCCATACGCCAACGGCGAACAGGGCCGCATAGGCAAGCACGGTCAGCCAAGGCGATGCAGGTATCAGAGCTGCGGCAACAGCCACTCCAACCATTGCGCCGACCGTGCCCGGCCATATTGGAGATAATCCCGCGCCAAGAGAGGTCGCGAGCAGGTAGGCAAACTTGGGTGAAAATTTATGCATCGAGTTTCGGCCGGCTTCCGACGGATGGCAAGCAATCATAGTCACATCGTTCGGGTGCGACCGCCAGACCGCCGGCCGATTTGCTCCGTCAGCTTGGCGAGCGCCTTATTCCGCCGGCCGCATTCGCCGAAAGAAATCGCTGTTGCGGCGGGTTGAGAACGTTGCTGAGCCAGTTCTCCGTCTGCGTTGACCAAGTCGAACGGTGGCGACGGTGGAACAAACCCGCAAATTGCTGGTAAAGCTCGGTGAAACGACATCATCAGAGGAGCCGCCATGATCGCCGGTCTCATGAAAAGTCGCATCGACCCGCTATGGGAGCAGGCCGCCTCTCCGCTGATCGGGATCGGCATGACGCCGAACCAGGTTACGGCTAGCGGGCTCGTGCTCGTCGCCTTGTCGTCGGCCGCCTATGTCTATCACCATTCAAGTCTTGCCTTTGGCCTTTGCCTGGCGTTTGCCTTCACCTTCGACGCGCTGGACGGTGCGGTCGCCCGCCGGACAAATATGAGCACCAAGGCCGGTGGCTATTTCGACGCTGTCGTCGACCGCTATCAGGAATTGGCCGTCTTTGCGGCAATCGGCTGGGTCGCCGATCTGTGGGCGATCGCAATGTTCGCGTTCGCCGGCGGGATACTCACAAGTTACGCCAAGGCACGGACGGCGCTGGAAATTCCCGTAGAAAACCATGGTTGGCCGGATTTCTTCGAGCGGATGGAACGTCTGGTGTTCATTTGCGTGCTGCTCGCCGCGGACGGAGTCGCGACCGCCATGGGCGCGGCTTCGCCCTGGATTCTGGCGGGTGGGTTCGCGCTGTACGCAGTGCTGGCCAACGCCACAGCGCTACAACGGATCAGTCGTGCATTTGCGATGCTTAAACGAGCCGACGGCAACCAGCCGTGAGACCGCAAGAACGCTTGCATTCAGCCTCATGTGAGGCTATATACTGCTTCATATGAATGGGAAGCAGAGATGCTAGCATTTGGAAATATAGCCGACGTGCTGGGGCTGTCGCCCAAGGAAACGGCTGCACGGTCGCCATTCGGGCTGATGGCTCGAATTGAAGGCGGATTGCCCATCGGCGCGCTCGAACGCGTCTCACAATTGCTGGCACCGGCCGATGCCCAATTCAAATACCGCCTCGTTCCAAAGGCAACCTATGAACGTCGCAAGAGGGGCGCTCTTCGACTGTCTTCGGAGGAGGGCATGCGGGTGGCACGGGTGGCTCGTGCATGGGACTTGGCCCTCGACGTCTGGAAGATCGAAGATGAGGCTCGTGACTTTCTATTTCGACCTCATCCCATGCTGGAAGACCGACGCCCGATCGAAATGGTCATCCAAAACGAGATCGGCGCCGAGCTGGTGATCGATATCCTTGCAGGCCTGAAATACGGCACTGCCGCTTGACGGCGCAGATACTCGATCGGACGCTGCCGTGCTTCAGGATCGGCGATCCTGCCGGCATCTATCCGATCTTTGACGCGACGGGCTCGACGATCGCGCCCGGCCGCTGGAACACGCCTGGCAGCCCAGTGATTTACACCAGCGAGCACTATTCGACAGCGTTGCTGGAAAAGCTGGTGCACGGCAGCGGCAGACTGCCGCCCAACCAGCACTACGTCCAGATCATGGTTCCGCGCGGGCTAAGCTACGAGATATTTTCGCAGCCGTCGCTGCCGGGGTGGGATATGATGCCGGCAAAGGTGAGGAAGGAATTCGGCGAGACGTGGTATGTCGAGCGCCGCAGCGCGATCTTGATCGTGCCAAGCGTCGTGGCTCGCCTCGACAACAACGTGTTGATCAATCCGACCCATCCGGAGTTTGCCTTGATCACAGCCAGCCTGCATCAACCCGTATATTGGGACAGTCGCCTGTTCGGCTCCTGAGCAGGTCAGGAGGGGCAGGTTCCTGCCTGCGGCGTCGATTGTTCAAACTCGTCAGCGCCAGGCCAAGCCTGGGGCGACATGGGTCAGAATCGCCTCGATGACATGGGCGTTGTAGTCGACCCCGAGCTGGTTGGGGACGGTAAGCAGCAGCGTATCGGCCTCCGCGATGGCTTCGTCGCCCTTTAGCTGCTCGATGAGGATGTCCGGCTCGGCGGCATAGGAGCGGCCGAAGACGGCGCGCCTGTCTGCCTCGATGTAACCGAACTGATCTCCGCTCTCATTGCCGCCGAAATAGGCGCGGTCGCGATCGTCGACCAAGGCAAAAATGCTCCGGCTGACCGACACCCGCGGCTCGCGCGTGTGTCCGGCCGTCTTCCAGGCCTCACGAAAAGCCCGGATCTGTTCGGCCTGCTGGATGTGAAACGGCTTTCCGCCTTCGTCGAATTTGAGCGTGGAGCTTTGCAGGTTCATCCCCAGCTTCGCCGCCCATTCCGCCGTGGCGTTGGTGGCGGCGCCCCACCAGATGCGGTCGCGCAGGCCCTCCGAGTGTGGTTCAACGCGAAGCAGGCCGGGCGGGTTGGGAAACATCGGCCGCGGATTGGGCTGCGCAAAGCCTTTGCCCAGCAACACTTCGAGCAGCACTCCGGTGTGTCTGCGGGCCATGTCGGCATCGCTCTCGCCCTCTTGCGGGGCGTAGCCGAAGTAGCGCCATCCCTCGATCACCTGCTCCGGCGAGCCGCGGCTGATGCCCAGCTGCAGACGCCCTCCGGCGATTAGGTCGGCGGCGCCGGCGTCCTCGGCCATGTAGAGCGGGTTCTCATAGCGCATGTCGATCACCGCCGTGCCGATCTCGATTCGGCTGGTCTTCGCCCCAACCGCCGCCAGCAGCGGGAAGGGCGAGGCGAGCTGGCGCGCGAAGTGATGCACGCGGAAATACGCGCCGTCCGCACCCAGCTCCTCGGCCGCGACGGCCAGGTCGACGGACTGCAAAAGCGCGTCGGATGCCGTCCGCGTCTGCGATTGCGGCGAGGGCGTCCAATGCCCGAACGAGAGGAAACCAATCTTCTTCATGAGAACCAGCCTAAAGGGGAGCCAGGTGCAGACTATGCTGCGGCGCGCAGCAAAGCATCGCAAAATCGGTGCCGATGATCGCCTGCCTTGACGCGCAAAGCTTGAATCGGCGGTTGTTGATCAACGATGCCGACCGTGCCGAGCTGCCGTCGGACGCGAGTCTAGGAAGGTGCCGCGAACGCGAGCAATATCGCGATGAGGATCAACAGCGGTCCCATCCATTTGAAGCGAGTCCCAAAGTTGGTCCACCATGCTTGCTGCTGGCCGGGGCGAGCTTGGAACGGGTCCGCGAGAAATCCGAAGCCGACGCCAGCCATCCACAACCCGGCGCAGAACATGATGAACTCGTCGATGTATTCCGCGACCACTCTTCGAAACTTTCGAATTTATGCCGCCGCTACATGCGCCGAATTCGAGCCGATATAGTTACGGATCGTTTCGATGATCCGGTCCTGGTCAGCCTCGCTCAGATAGGGATGCATCGGCAGGCACAGGATGCGCTTCGGCAACTCTTCCGAAACGGCAAGGCCGGTCGGCGTGCGCGGATAATCGCGATAGGCAATCTGGCTGTGCAGCGGTTTCACATAGTAGATGACCGACGGAATGCCCTTTTCACCGAGATGTGCCTTGAGCCCGTCGCGTTTCGGCGTTTCGATGGCGTATTGCGCCCAGGCCGAGCGGCCGCCGCCCAGATTGCGCGCCGCCTTGACGATATCGCCGAGACCTTCGGCATAGCGATTGGCGACCGCTTGCCGCGCCACCATCTCGTCTTCGAGGATGGCCAGCTTCTCGATCAGGATCGCCGCCTGAAGCGTGTCGAGCCGTGAATTGATGCCGACGCGGACATTGTCGTATTGCGTTTCGCCCTTTCCGTGAAAGGCGAACGAGCGCAGCTGTTCGGCCAGCGCATCGTCATTGGTGAACATCGCACCGCCGTCGCCATAGCAGCCGAGCGGCTTTGCCGGATAGAAGCTGGTCGAGCCGACGGTGCCGAACGAGCCGCACATCTTGCCGTGAGCCGAGCCGCCGGTCGCCTGCGCCGCATCCTCGATGACCATCAGGCCTTCGCGATCGGCGATGGCCATGATCGCCTCGTAATCGGCGGCGAGGCCGAACAGGTCTACGGGAATGATTGCCTTCGGCCTCAGCCGGCCCTCCGCCTTGATCATGGCGATTGCCGCCTCGAGGCTGGCGACGTCGATATTGTAGCTGTCGGCATCGACATCGACGAACACCGGTTCGGCCTTGGTCAGCGCCACCACTTCGGCCGTGGCGGCGAAGGTGAAGCTCGGCACGAACACCGCGTCGCCCGGGCCGATGCCGGCGGCAAACAGCGGCAGCAGCAGCGCATCGGTGCCGTTGGCGCAAGCGACCACATGCTTGGTGCCGATATAGGCGGCGAGCTTGTTTTCGAATTCGGCGACCTGAGGTCCGAGAATATAGCGGCCTTCGTCGACGACGCGGTCGATTGCCGCCTTCAGCCTGTCGCGGATGCGTTCGCGCTGCGCGCCAAGATCGATGAACTGCATGTCGGCCTCAAACGGTTTTAGCCAGATAACCGGCCGCTGGTAGCAGACTTGGCACGGCCGAGAAAGCCGCAGGGCAAAACCCTGAATTGCTCAAGTGTCGCAGCCTGTTACCTCTGGTTTCCGATCTGCCCTCTTAAACGCGAGGAAATCCGGGCTTCGGCATGCTTGATGTGGCCTTTGTATCCCGCCCCACTGGCTGGGCGAAACATAAAGTGATCGCCGGCAAGCGGTCCGCGAGGCTGTTGCCAGCCGGTCAGGCGATTTCATGCCGCCATGGCGGGTTGGCGCCGGCCCGCGATACCGTCACCGCCGCGGCTTTGGCGCCGAGCGTCAGCGCCTTGTGGATGGCTTCTTCCGGCAAGCTGGCGATTGCCGTCTTCGACAGCAGGCCCTGCTCGTGCAAGGAGGCGAGGATGCCGGCATTGAACGTGTCGCCGGCGCCGACCGTATCGACCACCTCGACCTTGTCCGGCACGACCGTGACGCGGTGCTGGCTGCTGTAACCGACCGCCCCCTCGCTGCCATGGGTGACGACGATCAGCTTCGGACCGCGATCCAGCCAGTTGCGGACGACGTCCTCATGCGAGCCGGCTTCGCCGAACCAGTTCAGATCCTCGTCCGACAGTTTCACGATATCGGCCATCGCCATCATGTTGCGGATGCGCCTGAGGTGCTTGGCTTTGTCGGGAATGAAGTTTGGCCGGATGTTGGGATCGAGCATCATCACGCGGCGCTCATGCTCGCGCCGCATGAACTCCTCATAGGCCGATCCGGCCGGCTCGGAGATCAGGCTGATGGCGCCGAACAGCATGGCCTCGATCTCGCTGCCGAGTTCCGGCAGGTCCTCGATGGTCAGCATGCGCCCGGCGGTGTTCTCGTCATAGAATGTGTAGGTCGCTTGGCCGTTGGTGAGCCGCACGAAGGCGAGCGTGGTCGGCCGCGGCGAAGTGTGCGCATAGGTGGAACTGACCTTGCTGGCCCCCAGCGCCTCCCTGAACTGGCCGCCGAACAGATCCGACGACAGGCCGGAGAAGAAGCCGGCCGGCGCTCCGAGCCGGCCGAGCGCAATGGCCGAGTTGAAGACGGCACCGCCGACATAGGGCGCAAAGGCCGGCTCGCCCTCCGTCGTGGTGCGCGGCAGCATGTCGATCAGGGCTTCGCCGCAGCAGAGAATCATGAAGTCTTGCTTTCCGGCGGATAGATCACGCCCTTGCGAATGATGATGTTGGCATAGAGCCGCGGCTCGCTTGTCGCGACGATCGCGTGCGCGGTCTTGACCCGTGCATAGAAGTCGGCGCCGGCAAGCGCAACCACCGTGCGGCCCGGCGCACGCCTGGCGCAGATCGCTTCCATCTCATGGTGAACCGGATCGGCGAGCAGGGGATCGCCTTTGGCCGAGGCGCGAAACAGCGCCTGCGGCACGGCGTCGTCGACAGGCAATACGCTCAATACCGCATCGAGCACCGGGACGAGATGATGACCGTCGGCGCGGATCAGCCGCTGTGCCTGCTGCTCGGCCGGGTAGTTGCCGTCGACCAAGGCGATCTCGTCCCCATGGCCCATCGCGCGCAATATCGCCAGAAGCTCGGGGCCGAGCAGCGCCGGGATGCCGATCAGCATGCTCAGAAGCTCCGGGAAATCGTGGTCGAGCCGATGAGGAAGCGCTCCGACAGCGGCAGGCTGGCGCCACCCAGCGCCCGCGCATGGATGCCGACGGTTCCCTCGCGAACGGCCGGCAGCCTCAGGCCTTCGCCGTCGATCCGGCCGATGGCTTGGATAACGGCATCGACAAGCCGCCTGCGCACGGCAAGCGGCATCCATCCGTCGATCACCGCGGCTTCGAAATCAATGACGGAGGAGGCCGAAACGATGGCATAGGCAAGCGCCTGCGAGGCGCTGGCGATCCAGTCGTCAAGCTCGGCGCCGATCTCGCCCCAGTCCCCCGGTGATGTCCACAGATGCGAGGCCTCGATGCCGCGCGCGTTGAGCGCCTTTTCCAGCATGGCGATCGACGCCACGTCGATCAACTGCGTCGGCTTGCCGTCCGGCCCGGGCACTGGCATTGAGCCCAGCGCGCCGGCATTGCCGGTCGGGCCGCCAAACAGCCGGCCGTTCAGCACGATGCCGCCGCCGGCAAAGGCGCCGATATAGAAATAGACGAAATCGCGTGCCGCACCCGCCGCGTGGCCGAACACGAGCTCGGCGCCGCAGGCCGAGGTGGCGTCGTTCTGCAGATAGACTGGAAATTCGCATTGCGCCTGGATATCGGCGCGGATGTCGCGATGGCGCCATTCGTCCATGATTTCGCGCGGTGCGCCGGCGGTGTCGGCCCAGTTCCACAATTCGAACGGCATGGCGATGCCAAGCCCGGCGATGCGTTTGTCCTGCGCCGGGGTGAGTTCGCCGCGCATCTTCTTCATGCCGCTCGTGACGAATTCCACCGTCTCGCGCGGCGCCGGATAGCGGTATGAATGCTGCAGCATCGAGCGCACATTGCCGAGGAAATCGATCAGCACTAGCTCGGCGCTGCGGCGGCCGATCTTCAGGCCGATGAAATAGGCGCCGTCGGGATTGAGCGCCATGGGTATCGAGGGCTGGCCGATCTTGCCGCGCAACGGCGCCTGGCGGACGAGCAGGTCGTCCTCCTCCAGCTCGCGCATGATGACCGACACTGTCTGCGCCGAAAGGCCCGTCATGCGCGCAATATCGGATTTGGCCAGGCTGCCGTGCTGACGCACCAGCGACAGCACCAGCCGCTCATTGTGGTCCCGCATGCCGCTTTGATTGGTGCCGCGGTGCAGGCGGCTTTCGGCCGCATCGGGCGAACCGTGCCTCGTAACGCCGGTCTCCACCCCTGTTCCTCCCGTCGGTTTCCCCTCAATGCTTTTGGTCTAGAGTGGGTGAACAATCCTGCGATGTCAATAATAAATAAGAGTGATTTAATTATTGACAGTGCTGGCGGACTGGTGTCTCTTGAGATCGGCGTCGACACTGGGAGATTTCGTCGGACGCGCTGCAGATGCCGGTTGGCCGGCATCCTAAATGGTTCCATGGGAGGAAAATCGTGACCACGTCAAAACTGTTGAAATCCACCGTGTTTGCCGCGGCCGGACTGAGCTTGATGGCGTTTGCATCGACGGCATCGGCCGCCGGGGTCGGCGCCTGCTTGATCACCAAGACCGACACCAATCCCTTCTTCGTCAAGATGAAGGAAGGTGCCGCCGCGAAAGCCAAGGAAATTGGTGTCGATCTGAAGGCCTACGCCGGCAAGGCGGAAGGTGACAATGAGGGCCAGGTTGCGGCGATCGAATCCTGCATCGCCGACGGCGCCAAGGGTATTTTGATCACCGCCACCGACACTGCGGCCATCGTGCCGGCGGTGAAGAAGGCGCGTGATGCAGGGGTGCTGGTGATCGCTCTGGACACCCAGCTCGAGCCTGCCGACGCCGCCGATGCGACGTTTGCGACCGACAATTTCAAGGCCGGCGAGCTTATCGGCTCCTGGGCAAAGGCCACCTTGGGCGACAAGGCCAAGGACGCGCACATCGCCTACATGGATCTTATCGCCAGCCAGCCCTCCGTCGACGTGCAGCGTGATCAAGGCTTCATGAAGGGCTTCGGCATCGACCTCGGCGACCCCAACAAGATCGGCGACGAAACCGACGCACGCAATGTCTGTCACGATCTGTCGAGCGGCAATGAGGATGGCGGGCACACTGCCATGGAGAACTGCCTGCAGAAGGATCCGGATATCAACGTCGTCTACACCATCAATGAACCCGCGGCCGCGGGCGCCTACCAGGCGCTGAAGGCCGTCGGCAAGGAGAAGGACGTCCTGATTGTCTCGGTCGATGGCGGCTGCCCGGGTGTCAAGAACGTTGCCGAGGGCGTGATCGGCGCCACTTCACAGCAATATCCACTGCTCATGGCCTCGCTCGGCATCGAGGCGATCAAGACCTTTGCCGACAGCGGCAAGAAGCCTGAGCCGTCGCCCGGTCTGAACTTCTACAACACCGGCGTGACGCTGATCACCGACAAGCCTGCCGCCGGCATCGAATCCATCGACACGAAGCAAGGCCTCAGCAAGTGCTGGGGTTGATTTGATCCCCTGATCGGCTCAACTTCAAAAGAACAATAGAGAATGTGGAGCGGTTTCGGCCGCTCCACATCACAGGCGGGAGGTCGACTTGAGCGTCGAAACAACCAGGAGCAAGGGACCGCAGGAATTCGAGACGGTCCTGGCCACTAGCGACACCAGCGTCGCTTCATTCGAGACGCATTCCCGCTCGACGCTGGAGAGCATCCAGCACCGCTTGCACAAAAGCCCTGCCATGGTGCCGCTGATCATCCTGATCATCTCGGTGGCTCTGTTCGCAGTCTTTGTCGGCGGACGCTTCTTTTCTCCTTTCACCCTCACCCTGATCCTCCAGCAGGTGGCGATAACCGGCATGGTCGGCATCGCGCAGACACTGGTGGTGCTCACCGCCGGCATCGACCTGTCCGTCGGTGCCATCATGGTGCTGAGCTCGGTCGTCATGGGCCAGTTTGCCATGCATTACGGTGTTCCAGCGCCGGTGGCCGTTGCCGTCGGGCTGCTTGTCGGCGCGATTTGCGGCTTGATCAACGGCATTCTCATCGCCTGGGTGAAACTGCCGCCCTTCATCGTGACGCTCGGCACCTGGTCGATCTACGCTGCCATCAACTTCATCTATTCCGGTAACGAGACCATCCGCAGCCAGGATCTCGAGACGACGGCGCCGCTGCTGCAGTTTTTCGGCGGATCGTTCAGGATCGGGGGCGCTGTCTTCACCTATGGCGTGCTGTTGGTGCTGATCATGGCGGCAATTGCCTGGTACGTGCTCAATCACACCGCGTGGGGCCGGCATGTCTATGCGGTCGGCGACGACCCGGAGGCCGCGGAGCTGTCGGGTGTGCGCGTCAGCCGGATGCTGGTCGCGGTCTACACGCTGACTGGTATCATTTGCGCCATCGCCGGCTGGGCCCTGATCGGACGCATCGGATCGGTCTCGCCGCAGGCCGGGCAGTTCGAGAACATCAATTCGATTACCGCCGTGGTGATCGGCGGCACTTCGCTGTTCGGCGGCCGCGGCTCCATCCTCGGGACCATCTTCGGTGCGCTGATCGTCGGCGTGTTCGCGCTCGGCCTCAGGCTTTGGGGGACAGATCCGCAATGGACGCAATTGTCCGTCGGCGCCCTTATCATCATCGCTGTTGGTATCGACCAGTGGATCAGGAAGATCTCGGCATGAACCAGACTCACGAACCGATCCTTACCGCGCGCAGCCTGGTCAAGCGCTACGGCCGCGTCACCGCTCTCGACAGCGCAGACTTCGACCTCTATCCGGGCGAAATCCTTGCTGTCATTGGCGACAACGGCGCCGGCAAGTCGTCGCTTATCAAAGCCATTTCCGGAGCGGTCACCCCGGACGAAGGTGAGATACGGCTTGAAGGCAAGCCTATTGCCTTCAAATCACCGATGGAGGCGCGCGAGGCCGGCATCGAGACCGTCTATCAGAACCTGGCGCTGTCGCCGGCGCTGTCTATCGCCGACAACATGTTCCTCGGCCGGGAGATCCGCAAGCCCGGGTTCCTCGGCGAATGGCTGCGCATGCTCGACCGTCCGGCGATGGAAAAGCGTGCCCGCGACAAGCTCACCGAACTTGGCCTGATGACGATCCAGAACATCAGCCAGGCGGTGGAAACGCTCTCGGGCGGCCAGCGCCAAGGCGTGGCGGTGGCGCGTGCCGCCGCCTTCGGCTCGAAGATGGTCATCATGGATGAGCCGACGGCTGCGCTCGGCGTCAAGGAGAGCCGCCGCGTGCTCGAACTCATACTCGACGTAAAACGCCGAGGCCTGCCGATCGTGTTGATTTCACACAATATGCCGCATGTCTTCGAGGTGGCCGACCGCATCCACATTCATCGGCTCGGCCGTCGCCTGTGTGTCATCGATCCGAAGCAGTATACGATGTCCGACGCCGTCGCCTTCATGACTGGCGCCAAGGTGCCGCCGGAAGCGGCGCTGGCGGCTTGAGCAAGAACTTGAGGCCCATCGCCGAGGGGCCCAAACGCGATGTTTCCAAATGCCAAATTGCCGCAGGGCAACCCGGCTTGCGATCACCCGAATCGATTGAACATCCGGTGGGATGCACTAGCATTGGCAGAGATGGTGAAAGCCGCATGATCCTGGCAACGTCACGAGAGGCAGCATGACGCGCGCGATGACAACCGAAGCTCCTCTGCCCACGCTCAAAAACCCGGATCCCAAGACGCTCGCCGAGGAAGTCTTGCAAGCCCTCAAATACAGGGTCGGCAAGGGCACCAACGTTGCAACCCAGTACGATTGGCTCACCGCCTCGATCAAGGTTGTACGCGACCGCATAGTCGATCACTGGATGCAGGCGACCCAAGAGGCCTACGCCCAGCAGGAAAAGCGCGTCTACTACCTGTCGCTGGAATTCCTCATCGGCCGCCTGATGCGCGATGCCTTCTCCAATCTCGGCCTGATGGACAATATGCGCGAGGCGCTGTCGTCGCTTGGCGTCGACCTCGACATCATTGCTGCGCTCGAACCGGACGCTGCCCTTGGCAATGGCGGTCTTGGCCGGCTCGCCGCCTGCTTCATGGAAAGCATGGCGACCGTCAATATCCCCGCGCATGGCTACGGCATCCGCTACGCCAACGGCATGTTTCGGCAGGAGATCCATGACGGCTGGCAGGTGGAGCTGCCCGAGACATGGCTCGATCACGGCAATCCCTGGGAGTTCGAGCGCCGCGAACGCTCCTTCGAGGTCGGCTTCGGCGGCTCGGTAGAATCGGTCACGTCGAAGGACGGCCGGCTCGAGCGCCACGTCTGGAAGCCGACCGAACATGTTCTGGCAGTCGCCTATGATACGCCGGTTGTCGGCTGGCGGGCCAACCGCGTCAACACGCTGCGTCTGTGGTCCGGCATGCCGGTCGACCCGATCCTGCTCGACAAGTTCAACGCCGGCGATCACATCGGCGCGCTCGCCGAAAGCAACAAGGCCGATGCGTTGTCGCGCGTCCTTTACCCGGCCGATTCCCACAAGGCGGGCCAGGAGTTGCGGCTCAGGCAGGAGTATTTCTTCTCCACCGCCTCGCTGCAGGACATCGTCCAGCGTCATCTCAGCCAGTATGGCGACCTGCAATCGCTGCCCGACAAGGCGGCGATCCATCTCAACGACACCCATCCGGCGATCGCCGTAGCCGAGCTGATGCGCCTGTTGATGGATGTCCACGGCATGGATTTCGACCAGGCCTGGAGCATCACCAAGCGCACCTTCGGCTACACCAACCACACGCTCCTTCCCGAAGCGCTGGAAAGCTGGCCCGTGCCGCTGTTCGAGCGGCTGTTGCCGCGCCACATGCAGATCGTCTACGCCATCAACGCCGAGGTGCTGCTCGAGGCGCGCGCCTCCGACCAGTTCTCGGACGAGCAGATCAGCCGCATCTCGCTGATCCAGGAAAATGGCGATCGCCGCGTGCGTATGGGCAATCTGGCCTTTGTCGGCTCGCACTCGATCAACGGCGTGTCGGCACTGCATACAGAATTGATGAAGGAGACGGTGTTTGCCGACCTCCACAGGCTCTACCCGGATCGCATCAACAACAAGACCAACGGGATCACACCGCGGCGCTGGCTGATACAGTGCAATCCCGGCCTCACTGCACTCACCCGAGAGGCGATTGGCGACGGCTTCCTCGACGACATCGACGAGATAAAGCGGCTTGATCCTTTCGCTGAGGACGCAGCCTTCCGCGACAAGTTCGCCGCCGTCAAACGGGCGAACAAGACGAGGCTTGCCAAGCTCGTTGCCGACCGGCTCGGCATCAAGGTCGACCCATCGGCGCTGTTCGACATCCAGGTCAAGCGCATCCACGAATACAAGCGCCAGCTCTTGAACATTCTCGAAGCGGTCGCGCTTTACGACCAGATCCGCTCGCATCCGGAGCGCGACTGGATGCCTCGCGTCAAATTCTTCGGCGGCAAGGCGGCGCCCAGCTATCACAACGCCAAGCTGATCATCAAACTTGCCAATGACGTCGCCCGGGTCATCAACCGCGACCCGGCGGTGCGCGGCTTGCTGAAAGTGGTATTCGTGCCGAACTACAATGTCAGCCTGGCCGAGATCATGATGCCGGCCGCCGATCTTTCGGAGCAGATATCGACCGCCGGCATGGAAGCGTCCGGCACCGGCAACATGAAGTTCGCGCTGAACGGCGCGCTGACCATCGGCACGCTCGACGGCGCCAATGTCGAGATCAAGGAATGCGTGGGCGACGACAATATCTTCATCTTCGGCCTGACCACCGATGAGGTCGCCGAGCGACGCAACAATGGTTACGATCCGCGCGCTGTGATCGAGGGATCGCCTGAATTGGCGCAGGCGCTGGCCGCGGTTTCATCCGGAGTCTTTTCACCTGACGATCCGGACCGTTATCGCGACCTGATCAACGGTCTTTACCAGAGCGACTGGTTCATGGTCGCCGCGGATTTCGATGCCTACGCCGCCACCCAGCGCGACGTCGATGCCGTCTGGCGCAACAGCCCGGACTGGTACGCCAGAGCCATCCGCAATGTCGCGCGCGTCGGCTGGTTCTCGTCCGATCGAACGATCCGCCAATATGCGAAAGACATATGGCACGTGCCCGCCTGATATGATTGCATGTGGCCACGAACAATGTGGTCCTAGTGGAGTGGATTTGACCCTCGCATCCCTTGGAGGGTAAGGCGGCATGCGAATGTCGAATTCAAAACTCCACTAGAAACATACACTTGGTGCCCGGGGAGGGTCACTGCCTGATGAGCAAGCCGCGCGCGACCGTTGCGACAAGCGGGCCGGACGGACTGGCGCCAGCCGGCGATGTCGCGGCGATTGTCGCCGGCACGCACGGCGATCCGTTTGCAGTGCTTGGCGTGCATGAGGCGGGAAAGGGCTTTGTCGCCCGCTGCTTCGTCCCTCATGCCGAGTTCGTCACCGCCTATACGCTGACCGGCAAGAAGGCCGGCGAGCTGTCGAGACGCGACGACCGCGGTTTCTTCGAAGGCAAACTGTCGCTGCGCAAACGCCAGCCGCTGCGCTATCACGCCAGGAATTCCGGCGGTGACTGGTGGCTGACCGATCCATATTCCTTCGGTCCCGTGCTCGGCCCGATGGACGATTATTACATCGCCGAAGGGTCGCATCTCAGGCTGTTCGACAAGCTCGGCGCCCATCTCATCGACCATGAAGGTGCATCGGGTGTGCATTTTGCGGTGTGGGCGCCCAATGCAAGGCGCGTCTCGGTGGTCGGCGACTTCAACGAGTGGGACGGCCGCAGGCATACCATGCGCGTCCGCCGCGACACCGGCATCTGGGAGCTGTTCATTCCCGACATCGGCGCTGGCCGCCCGTATAAGTATGAAATCATCGGGCCGGATGACGTGAGATTGCCGCTCAAAGCCGATCCGTTCGCCTTCAAGTCCGAACTGCGCCCGGCCACCGCCTCGGTGACGGCATTGCCGCCGGCGCATGAATGGGGTGACGAGGCGCACCGGAACTACTGGCGCAATGCCGACCACAGGCGCGAAGCCGTATCGATCTACGAGGTTCATGCCGGGTCATGGCGGCTTCACGACGACGGCAGCTTCCTGTCGTGGGATGAGCTCGCCGACAGGCTGATCCCTTACGTGGTCGAGACCGGTTTTACCCACATCGAATTCATGCCGATCTCCGAACACCCTTATGACCCGTCCTGGGGCTACCAGACGACGGGTCTTTATGCGCCGACTGCCCGCTTTGGCGATCCGGACGGTTTTGCCCGCTTCGTCGACGGCGCCCACCGTGCAGGCATCGGCGTCATCCTCGACTGGGTGCCGGCGCATTTCCCGGTTGACGAACACGGTCTGGCAAAGTTCGACGGTACCGCGCTCTACGAACATGCCGATCCGCGCAAGGGCTTCCATCCCGACTGGAACACCGCGATCTATAATTTTGGGCGCCGCGAAGTGATTTCGTTCCTGGTCAACAATGCGCTGTTCTGGGCCGAGAAATATCACGTCGACGGACTGCGCGTCGATGCGGTCGCCTCGATGCTTTATCTCGATTATTCGCGCAAGGCCGGTGAATGGATTCCCAACGAGAAGGGCGGGCGGGAGAACCTCGAAGCGGTCAGCTTCCTGCAGCGTATGAACAAGGAGGTCTACGGCCACCATCCAGGTGTGATGACCATCGCCGAGGAATCGACCTCGTGGCCGAAAGTCTCGCAGCCGGTGCATGAAGGCGGACTGGGCTTCGGTTTTAAATGGAACATGGGCTTCATGCATGACACTTTGGAGTATTTCTCCAAGGAGCCGATCTTCCGCAAGCATCACCACAACGACATCACCTTCGGTCTGGTCTACGCCTTCAGCGAGAATTTCGTGCTGCCGCTGTCCCATGACGAAGTGGTGCACGGCAAGGGCACGCTGCTCAACAAGATGGCCGGCGACGACTGGCAGAAATTCGCGACGCTGCGCGCCTATTACGCGTTCATGTGGGGTTATCCCGGCAAGAAGCTGTTGTTCATGGGCCAGGAGTTCGCACAGCGCCGCGAGTGGAGCGAGGGGCGCGCGCTCGACTGGAACCTGCTCGATTTCCGGCTCCACCGCGGCGTCTGGCAGACGGTGCGCGATCTCAACTATCTCTACCGCTCGCGCCCCGCGCTGCATGCCCGCGACTGCGAGCCGGAGGGCTTTTCCTGGCTGATCGTCGACGACAGCGCGAACTCAGTATTTGCCTGGCTGCGCAGCGCGCCGGGCGGCAACCCGGTCGCGGTCATTTCCAATTTCACGCCGGTGCCGCGCGACAATTACCGCGTGCCGTTGCCGCACGCCGGAAAATGGCGCGAGATCATCAACACCGATGCCACGGATTATGGCGGTTCCGGCAAGGGCAATAGCGGCGGCGTCGAGGCTCAGGCGGAAGGAGGAGGCATTTCGGCGACGATGCTTTTGCCGCCGCTGTCGACGATCATGCTCGAATTCGTCCCGGACTGAGCTATGTCTGGAGCATCTAACCTGGGAGGATAGGAATGGCTGAAATAAAACGAACACAGCCGCTGGCACGCGACGCCATGGCTTATGTGCTGGCCGGCGGCCGTGGCAGCCGGCTCAAGGAACTGACCGACCGACGGGCCAAGCCGGCGGTCTATTTCGGCGGCAAGACCCGCATCATCGATTTCGCGCTGTCCAATGCGCTCAATTCCGGTATCCGCCGCCTCGGCGTCGCCACCCAGTACAAGGCGCATTCGCTGATCCGCCACCTGCAGCGCGGTTGGAACTTCCTGCGGCCCGAGCGCAATGAGAGTTTCGATATCCTGCCGGCCAGCCAGCGTGTGTCGGAAACGCAATGGTACGAGGGCACCGCCGACGCCGTTTACCAGAACATCGACATCATCGAGGCCTATGGGCCGGAATACATGGTCATCCTGGCCGGCGACCACGTCTACAAGATGGACTACGAAATGATGCTGCGCCAGCATGTCGAGGCCGGCGCCGACGTCACCGTCGGCTGCCTCGAAGTGCCACGCATGGAAGCTACCGGCTTCGGCGTCATGCATGTCGATCCCAAGGACACCATTATCTCCTTCATCGAAAAGCCCGCCGATCCGCCAGGCATTCCCGACAAGCCGGATTTTGCGCTGGCCTCGATGGGCATCTATGTGTTCAAGACCAAGTTCCTGATGGAGCAATTGCGTCGCGATGCAGCAGAGCCCGGCTCGAGCCGCGACTTCGGCAAGGACATCATCCCCTACATCGTCGAGCACGGAAAGGCGATCGCCCATCGCTTCGCCAAATCCTGCGTGCGCTCGACCGCCGAGAACGAGGCCTATTGGCGCGACGTCGGAACGGTCGACGCCTATTGGGAGGCCAATATCGACCTGACCGACATCACGCCGGAACTCGACCTTTACGACCGCGACTGGCCGATCTGGACTTATGCCGAGTTGAAGCCGCCGGCAAAGTTCGTGCATGACGAGGATGGCCGCCGCGGGTCGGCCGTGTCGTCTCTCGTATCGGGCGATTGCATCGTTTCGGGCGCTTCGCTGAAGCGAAGCCTGATCTTCACCGGCGCGCGCATCAATTCCTATTCGACGCTGGAGGAGGTTGTCATGCTGCCCGACGTTCATGTCGGCCGCAACGCCAGGCTGAAGCGCGTGGTCATCGATCACGGTGTCAGGATCCCGGAGGGGCTGGTGGTCGGCGAGGATCCCGTCCTCGACGCCAAGCGTTTCCGCGTTTCGGAAAAAGGCATCTGCCTCGTCACGCAGGACATGATCAACAGGCTGGGATCGTAGTGCATGCAGGTTCTGTCGGTGGCGCCCGAGATCTTTCCGCTGGTCAAGACCGGCGGGCTCGCCGACGTAACCGGCGCCTTGCCCGTGGCATTGGCCGGCAAGGGCGTCACCATGCGCACGCTCGTCCCCGGCTATCCCCAGGTGATGGGAGCCTTCAGGAAAAAAAAGCCGGTTCAGCAATATCCGTTGCTGCAGGGCGGCAAGGCCTCGGTGCATGCCGTCCAGATCGCCGGGCTCGACCTGTTCGTGCTTGACGCGCCGCATCTTTTCGACCGTCCCGGCGGCCCATACGGCAACGCGACTGGCGCCGACTGGCCGGACAATTGGCGCCGGTTCGCGGCCTTGAGCCAGGTAGGCGGTGATATTGCCGGCGGTGCGATCTCGGGCTACCTGCCCGATATCGTCCATGCCCATGATTGGCAGTCGGCAATGACGCTTGCCTACATGCGCTACGGCAAGGCGGTCGGCACGCCGTCGATGATCACCGTGCACAACCTCGCCTTCCAGGGCCAGTTCGGCGCCGGCATCTTTGGCGACCTTGGCCTGCCGGCGGCGGCGATGGCGCTCGACGGCGTCGAATATTACGGCGGCGTCGGCTTCCTCAAGGCCGGCCTGCAGGCGGCGTGGGCGATCACCACGGTCAGCCCGACCTATGCGCAGGAAATCCGCTTGCCCGAATTCGGCATGGGCCTCGACGGCCTGATCAACATGCGCTCCGTCGATCTCCATGGCATCGTCAACGGCATCGATACCGAGATCTGGAACCCGGAAACCGACAAGCATCTAGCCTCCAACTACACCGCAAAGACGCTCAAGGCGCGAATGCCCAACAAGGCCGCGGTCGAGGACCGTTTCAGCCTCGATCGCGATGACAGCCCGATCGTCTGCGTCGTCAGCCGGCTGACCTGGCAAAAGGGCATGGACATACTGGCTGCGGCCGTCGACGGCATCGTCGCAGCAGGTGCACGGCTGGCAATCCTTGGGTCTGGCGACGCTGGGCTGGAAGGCGCGTTGCTTGCCGCCGCAGCCCGCCATCGCGGCCGCATCGGCGTCGTCGTCGGCTATGACGAGGGACTCTCCCACACCATGCAGGGCGGCTGCGACGCAATCATTATCCCATCGCGCTTCGAACCTTGCGGGCTGACACAGCTTTACGGCCTGCGCTATGGCTGCGTGCCGGTCGTCGCCCGTACCGGGGGCCTTGCCGACACGATCATCGATGCCAACGAAGCCGCCATCTCTGCCGGCGTTGCGACCGGTTTCCAGTTTGCGCCCGCCAATGCCGGCGCCTTGCTGCACGCCGTCCGCCGCCTTGTCGAGGCGCATGCCAATCCCGCAGTGTGGACGTCGATGCAGCGGCAAGGCATGAAGGCCGACGTTTCGTGGGACAAAAGCGCCGAAAAATATGTCCAACACTATCGCTTGCTGCTTTCGAAAAGGGCTGCCTGACTGATGATCCGCACCGTCGCCACCAAACCCTATCCCGACCAGAAGCCCGGCACCTCCGGGCTGCGCAAGAAAGTCCCGGTGTTCCAGCAGGAGCACTATGCCGAGAACTTCATCCAGTCGATCTTCGATGCGCTGGACGGGTTCGAGGGCAAAACCCTGGTGATCGGCGGCGACGGCCGCTTCTATAACCGCGAGGTCATCCAGAAGGCCATCGCCATGGCCGCGGCAAACGGCTTCGGCAAGGTGATGGTCGGGCAGGGCGGCATCTTGTCGACGCCGGCCGCTTCGCATGTCATCCGCAAATACAAGACCTTTGGCGGCATCATCCTGTCGGCTAGCCACAATCCGGGTGGCCCGCATGAGGATTTCGGCATCAAGTACAATGCCGGCAATGGCGGCCCGGCGCCGGAAAAGCTGACCGACGCGATCTTCGAAAAAACCAAGGCGATTTCAAGCTTCAAGATCGCCGATATCGGGCAGGTCGACATCGACACGATCGGCACGGTCAAGACGGGGGACATGACCGTCGAAATCATCGATCCTGTCGCCGACTATGCCGAACTGATGGAAAGCCTGTTCGATTTCGACGCATTGCGGGCGCTGTTCAAGTCGGGCTTCCGCATGCGCTTCGACGCCATGCATGCGGTGACCGGCCCCTACGCCAAGGAGATCCTCGAAAACCGGCTCGGCGCGCCCAACGGCACCGCCCGCAATTTCATTCCGCTGCCGGATTTCGGCGGCCATCATCCCGATCCCAATCTGGTGCATGCAAAACACCTCTACGACGAGATGATGGGGCCGGATGCGCCAGACTTTGGCGCCGCCTCGGATGGCGACGGCGACCGCAACCTGATCATCGGCAAGGGAATTTTCATCACCCCGTCTGATTCGGTGGCGATGCTCGCCGCCAACGCCCATCTGGCGCCGGGCTACAAGGCCGGGCTGAAAGGCATCGCCCGCTCGATGCCGACCAGCGGTGCTGCCGACCGGGTCGCCGAAAAGCTCGGCATCGGCATCTACGAGACGCCGACCGGCTGGAAATTTTTCGGCAATCTGCTCGATGCCGGCATGGCAACGATCTGCGGCGAGGAGAGTGCGGGGACCGGCTCCAACCATGTCCGCGAAAAGGACGGCCTGTGGGCTGTGCTTTTATGGCTCAACATCCTTGCCGTGCGCGGCGAAAGCGCCAAGCAGATCGTCACCCAGCATTGGGCGGCCTATGGCCGTAACTATTATTCGCGCCACGACTACGAGGAGGTCGAGATCGATCGTGCCAACGCGCTTGTCGACGAGCTGCGCGCCAAGCTCGGCTCGCTGCCTGGCACCAGCGTGCGCGGCATGACGATCGCCAGCGCCGATGATTTCGCCTATCACGATCCGGTCGACGGCTCGGTCAGCAAGAACCAGGGCATCAGGGTGTTGTTCGAAGGCGGCTCACGCGTCGTCTTCCGCCTGTCCGGCACCGGCACCTCGGGCGCGACGCTGCGGCTTTATGTCGAGCGCTACGAGCCGGACAAGAACCGCCACGATCTCGACACCCAGGAGGCACTTGCCGATCTGATCGTGGCGGCCGACGACATTGCCGGGATTCTCAGCCATACCGGCCGCGCCAAGCCGAGCGTGATTACGTGAGCCTAGAGCGGCGCGCCTTTCCTTCTCCCCTTGTGGGGTCCGAAGGACGGGGCGAGACCCGTGGCTCGCCCCCGAGCGGTGGATCGGCGCGTAGCGCCGAGACGGTTGAGGGGTGTTGGACGGATCGCCGTAGGTGCCAAGCTGGAGCACCCCTCATCCGTCGGCGATGGCAACGCCTCAAACTGTCTACGACCTGCTGCTGTGAGCGCGCGTGAGCCAACTCGGCGCAACTATCACCAAGGAAGGTATCCGCTTCGCCGCATGGTCCTCGTCGGCTCGGCGCATCTGGGTCTCGATCTTCGACGCGCGCGGCAACCGCGAAATCGACCGGCTGGAACTCCAGTCGGAAGGCGAGGGCGTCCACGCACTTTTTGTTGCCGGTCTCGCCGCTGGCACCCGATACGGGTTCCGTGCCGATGGCGACTACGCGCCGGAACACGGTTTCTGGTTCGATCCCAACAAGCTGCTGGCCGATCCCTATGCCGTCGAGATCGACAGGCCCTATGCCTATGACGGCCGGCTAGCCGCGCGCCGTGGCGCGGGGGCCGACACGGCGTCGCTGATGCCGAAGGCCATTGCTGGCGCCTTGCCGGAACCCTTGCCTGCCTTGCCGCCTCTGTTTCGGTCCGGCGGCCTCATCTACGAAGTGCCGGTACGCGCCTTCACAAAGCTGCATTCGGACATTCCCGAGAAGCAACGCGGCACCATTGGAGCGCTCGCTCACCCCCTCGTTGTCGAGCATCTGCAAAAACTCGGCGTGGCAGCCATTGAGTTGATGCCGGTGACTGCATCGATCGACGAACGGCATTTACCGCCGCTCGGTCTGCGCAACGCCTGGGGTTATAATCCCGTGACCTTCATGGCGCTCGATCCGCGACTGGCGCCCGGCGGTCTGGCCGAGTTGCGCGGAACGGTCGCCGCGCTGCGCGAGGCCGGCATCGGCACCATTCTCGACCTTGTGTTCAACCACACCGGCGAAAGCGACCGGCTCGGCCCGACATTGTCGCTGCGCGGCCTCGACAGCCGCGCCTATTATCGGCACGAGCCGGACGGCGCTCTGGTCAATGACACCGGAACCGGCAATACGGTTGCGTGCGATCATCCGGTCGTCCGGGAAATGGTCCTCGACACGCTTCGCCACTTTGTCCAGCGCGCCGGTGTCGACGGATTCCGCTTCGACCTGGCGCCGATCCTCGGCCGCGTCGACGGCGTTTTCGACGCCGATGCGCCGCTGCTGAACGCCATTCGCAAAGATACTGTTCTTGGCGACCGGGTGCTGATCGCCGAGCCTTGGGATATCGGACCGGATGGCTATCAGCTCGGCAATTTTCCGCCGCCCTTCCTCGAATGGAACGACAAATGCCGTGACGATATCCGCCGTTTCTGGCGCGGCGACGGCGGCATTATCGGTGTCTTGGCGACGCGGCTTGCCGGTTCGTCCGACGTCTTTGCCAAACCAGGCCAGACAACGAGCCGCAGCATCAACTTCATCGCCGCGCATGACGGCATGACGCTGGCCGATATCGCTGCCTATGAGCACAAGCACAATGAGGCCAATGGCGAACAGAACCGCGATGGCCACGACGACAACCTGTCCTGGAACAATGGCCTCGAGGGCGAGACCGGCGACCAGCCAATCGTTACGGCCCGTTTCGATGACCAGTGCGCGCTGCTGGCGACGCTCTTTGCCTCGCGCGGCACGATCATGCTGACGGCCGGCGACGAGTTCGGCCGCACGCAGCGCGGCAACAACAACGCCTACGCGCAGGACAATGACATCACCTGGCTCGACTGGGCCGGGCGCGACCTGGCGCTCGAGCACCATACGGCTCTGCTCGCCAGGATGCGTCGTGTCGTGCCGGCGCTTTTGGACACAACGTTCCTGACCGGAGAACCGCCTGCGGGCTCGGAAATCCCAGACGTAGCCTGGCTGACGGAAACCGGCATGCCGCTCGACGAGGCCGCCTGGCACGATGCCAGGCGGCACCGGCTGGTCATGGTTCTCGGGAGCGGTGAGAACAGTCGCCTTGCAGTGGTCATCAACGGCGACCGCCGGGCCTGCATGTTCACGCTGCCGGAACGGGCGGGTTTTCTTTGGCGCCCAGCTATCGAACCGGATAGTAGCGATATCTCGCGGCCGGTGCCTGGGCGAACGGTCCTGTTCATGATCGAAAGCAGGACAGCGCGGGCGGGCGCAGGGGAGAGCCATGATGCCTGACAATGCCGAATGGTGGCGCGGCTGCGTCATCTACCAGATCTACCCGCGCTCCTTCCAGGATACGACAGGCGACGGCAGCGGCGATCTCCGCGGCATCACCTCGAGGCTGGCCCATGTCGCATCGCTCGGTGTCGACGCGGTTTGGCTGTCGCCTTTCTTCAAGTCGCCAATGGCCGATATGGGTTACGACGTTTCGGATTACTGCGCCGTCGATCCGATGTTCGGCACATCAGAGGATTTCGACGCGCTGGTTGCCGAGGCACACCGGCTCGCCCTGAAGGTGATCATCGATCAGGTCTTGTCGCATTCGTCGGATCGGCACGAATGGTTCGTCGAAAGCCGCACGAGCCACGACAACCCCAAGGCCGACTGGTACGTCTGGGCCGATGCGAAGCCCGACGGCACCGCCCCCAACAACTGGCAGTCGCTTTTCGGCGGCCCGGCCTGGGAATGGGACGCAACGCGCAGGCAATATTACCTGCACAATTTCCTCGCCTCGCAGCCGGACCTGAATTTCCACAACCCACAGGTGCAGGACGCCTTGCTGGAAACGGTGCGGTTCTGGCTCGAGCGCGGCGTCGACGGTTTCCGGCTGGATACGGTCAACTATTACGTCCACGACCGCTGGCTGCGCAGCAACCCGCCTTTGGCGGAAAGCGTCGCCGGCACCAATGCGGCAACCAGCCCCTATCTCTATCAGGAGCATCTGTTCGACAAGAGCCAACCGGAAAACCTTGCTTTCCTCAGGCGCTTCCGGGCCTTGCTTGACGAATATGAAGGCCGCGTCGCTGTCGGCGAGATTGGCGACGAAACTCGTTCCTTGCAGACGCTCGCCGCCTATACCGGCGGTGGCGACAAGCTCCAAATGTCCTACACGTTCGACCTGCTCGGCCCGCAATTCTCGGCGTCGCATGTGCGTGGCTGTGTCGAGGCCTTCGAGAGTAAGGTGTTCGACGGCTGGGTTTGCTGGGCGTTCTCCAACCACGATGTCGTGCGCCATGTCAGTCGATGGACAAGGCCCGGCGGCGATCCGGACAGGGTGGCGAAATTCTCGATCGTGCTGCTTTCTTGCCTGCGCGGATCGATCTGCCTCTACCAGGGCGAAGAACTCGGGCTGGAGGAGGCCGAACTGGCGTTCGAGGATTTGCGCGATCCCTTCGGCATCCGCTTCTGGCCGGCAATCAAGGGCCGGGATGGGTGCCGAACGCCGATGGTCTGGGAGGCTGGCGCCGACAATGCCGGCTTTTCGACGGGCAAGCCGTGGCTTCCGGTCCCGGCAAGCCATCGCGCCCGGGCGGTCGACGTCCAGGATGGCGAGCAAACCTCCGTCCTGGCGAGCTACCGGGCGATGCTGGCCTTGCGCAAGCAGCATCCGGCGCTGGTTCGAGGCTCGATCCGGTTCCTCGATGCCGAAGGCGACGTCCTTGCTTTCATTCGCGAAGGCGGTGACGAAAAGCTGCTCTGTGTCTTCAATTTCGCCGACGAGCCGGCCGGCTGGCAATTGCCACCGGATCTGGAAGCGATAGAGCCGATAGACCTTGGCGGTGCTGCCGGCGTCTTGCAGGAAAGAACTCTGTCGCTGCCGCCGCTGGGCTGCTTCCTCGGCCGGATCGGCTGAGCTCTATTTCATTATCTCATTGAACGAGCACGGAGCGCCCGCAAGTCGCGCCGACAACCCGCACATCGGCCTCGCCGACATGCACGCCGACAGCTGCAAGCACGTTATAGACCAGTTCGTCGACCGGCGCCGTCACGCCGTTCAGAACCGTTACCACCGCCGGCTTAACCGTTCCGAGCAGGGCCGTCACGTCCAGCCCGAGGCCCAGTGCATTGACCGAGAGCGAGAGGCCGCTGACCAGCGATGTCGTGAGTGATTGCGTCAGGTTTTTTGTAGCGACAGTTTTTATCGTCTTGTTGGCGATATCGGTGCTGTCGAACGTCAATGCGGTCGCATCGTTGTTGGTGATGGCAAGTGATGACGAACCCTTCACATCGAGCAGATTGAGGGTGAGCAGCAGAAGCTTTACGCTTACCTGTGCAATCGTGGCATCGGAGAACGATTGCGGATTGCTGAAATCGGCGAAGGCCGATGGGTTGTTGTCGGCGTCGCTGGTGGCAAGGTGCAGCGAGGCCACGCCAGGCTGCGCGGCGATCGAGACCTTGATGCTATCCGGCCGGCCCGTCGGGCAGCTGATGTCGGTTAGCTTGGCTTCCGCATAGGCGACTTCGACATGCAGAGGCAGGTTGACGGACAGCAGGCTGATGCCGCCGCCGAGATTGGAATTGCCGATGCCCACTGTGGTGACCAGCTTGATGCGCGTCTGCGCGGTGCGCACCACGGTGCCTTTTTCCCCGACGGCCAGCCAGGGTGAATATTGCATCGGTTCACCGATGGCGATGGCGAGCGTGGTGGAGGTAAGTCCCGGAATAGTGGCGCCGAGATCGACCTGGACCTGGTTTGAGCCATTGGCCAGCGAGGCGGCGGCACCCAGCATGCCCATCGCGCTTGCGTCGACGGAAAAGCCGGGAGACTTTTGTCCGAGGCCGAGCTTACCGATCGAGCCAAGATCGATAAGATGACTGAGGGGTATCTTGACTGTGTTGGTGGCCCTCGACGCGATCGTCTGCAGCACAAGTTTGCTGGCGCTGCCCGACCCGGACGCATTGGCCATGGCGGTCGCGATCTGGCCTACCGTCGCTTTTGACGCCAGCACGTCGGAATAGCTGACACCTGTCAGTTGCAACTGTACGGCAAGGGCATCGACGAACGAAAGCACGTTTACATCGGCCGAGATCAGCGCGTTGTAGTCCATGACGCTGAGCGAAATGTTGGCGCCCAGCAACTTGCTGAGAAGCGCGTTGAGGATGCCGCCATTGACGCTGAGGAGCCTGGACCCGACCGAGAACATCGCTTGCGGGGTCACACTGGCAATGGCTTCGGTGCCGACAACCGGAGTAGGGATGAGCGAACTGGCGAAATACCGGGCGGGGATTTTTTGCAGAGTGACGCGAACGGCGTTGTAAGGCGTTTTGCCGGCTTCGAAGCGCTTGTCGACACCAACGGAGGACGCCGCTGAGTATCGGCCGCCGGTGACCGACACGACGGTTTTGCCAACCGTGGGAACGATTGTCTGACCTGCCTTTTGAACAATGATGCCGGGCATTCGGTTGTCACTGAGCGTGGTTACCGCCGCGGCTTCCATATTGTTGATGTTCGACGCCGCGGTGATCGCCGCCAGATCGGTCATCGCCTGGGCTTCCCTGCGCTCCGTGTAGATCGAACCTTCGTCGACAGCGAAGGCCGCCAACCCCAGCGCGAACGGTGCTATCAGCGCCGTCATGACGGCAAAGTTCGCCTTCTCGTCGCCAACCATCGAGCGAGCGATCCGCCCGATGCCCCTCAGCAAGAACTGCGACATTTCAAATGCCTCCAATCCTGATGGTCGACCTGCGTGAGATCGTGGTTTGCGGCATCGCAAGGCTGGGCAACAGGTTCCAGATCGGCAGGTTGCTGGCATCGTACTGGATCGACACGACGAACTGATTTCCGTCGGCCGTGCTGTCCGTCGCTTGATAGGTCAGCTTGCCGGAATCGACGAACGGGTATCCACTGGCATTGTTTTTGACGAAACTCGCCACCAGCGCCTGGCGCTCGGTTTGATTCAATCCGGCAATTGCGGTGCGGGCGGCATCGGCGGCGATTTGCTGCAAGGAGTTGCTTGCACCAAAATAGATACCATATGCAACCATTCCGAGCAAAAGAAGGATAAAGATTGGGGAAAGCAGGGCGAACTCGACCGCGGAAGTTCCGGACTCTTCTCCAATTTTGCGTAGATTCGTCCGTACTTGGCGCAATATTTTACGCTTCAATGCGACAGTATTACTGTCTATCTTGTTCATTGCCCTTGCCCGTTGGAACCCAAGGTCGATGTGCCGATCCCATCGAAGTTTGTAACCCTTGGTTGCCTAAGAACCAATTAATACATTCCGGTAAACTGAAATGATCGGCCAGATTATTTCCCAGATCGGCGTTCTGGCCGGGAAACCCAGTCAAACTCATGGTTTCGACCATTGATTGGCCGCCCGCAAAACGACTGCCCCGGCCCCCTTACTTTGGGTGACCCCGAGAGTCTGTTGAAATAAAAAATCTCCACGTTACTGTTTGGCCACCAGCTGCCGGAAAAGGGAACCGGCTGCGCGCTCGAAAGGAACCAACCAATCGGTTTCGGGGCGTCAACACTTAGAGACGTGGCCGAAGGGCGACGTCATTAGGGAGAACTCCATGCTGAAACATGTGCTGAAGGCGACGGTACTCGCCACGACCATGGTCTTGGCCGCCGGTACGTTCTACACGCCGGCTTTCGCCGAGACCGTCTACAACCGCGGAGCCGCCGCCGAAGCGGAGACGCTCGATCCGCACAAGACCTCGACGGTCTACGAAGCCGATATCATACGCGACCTGTTCCAGGGACTGGTCATGCATGACCAGAAGACGAACCTCATTCCGGGCGCCGCCGAAAGCTGGACGGTGTCCGACGACGGCAAGGTCTACACCTTCAAGCTGCGCAAGGACGGCCTCTGGTCGGATGGCAGCCCGGTGACGGCGGACGACTTCGTCTATTCCTTCCGTCGGCTGGAAGATCCGGCCACCGCTGCCGAATACGCTTCCATGCTCTATCCCGTCAAGAATGCGGAGGAGGTCAATACCAAGAAGGGCAAGCCGGAGGATATGGGCGTCAAGGCGATTGACGCAAATACCCTCGAAGTCACGCTGAAGGCGCCAACGCCGTACTTCCTGGAGATGCTGACCCATCAGGCGACCTATCCTGTTAACAAGGCGTCTATCGAAAAGCTTGGCGCCGACTGGATCAAGGCAGGCAAGCTGGTCTCCAACGGGGCCTTTACAGCGGCGGAGTGGATTCCCAACGACCATTTGAAGCTGGTCAAGAATCCGAAATTCTGGGACGCCGCGAGCGTCAAGTTCGACGTCGTCAACTACATCCCGACCGAGGATCGCTCGTCGGCGATGAAGCGTTTCGAGGCGGGCGAACTCGACAGTTACGGCGACCTGCCGACCGAACAACTCGCCGATCTCAAAACCAAATTCGGCGACCAGGTCCGTGTCGGGCCATATCTCGGCATCTACTATTATGCGATCAAGACCGATAAGGCGCCGTGGGATAATGTCGAGCTGCGCAACGCCATCTCGATGGCGATCGATCGCGACTTCCTGGCGGAGAAAGTCTGGCAGAATTCGATGCTGCCCGGCTATTCCATGGTGCCTCCCGGCATCGAGGGCTATACGCCGGCAATGGCCAAATACGCCGACATGCCGCAGATCGACCGCGAGGACGCTGCCAAGAAGATCCTCGAGAAACTCGGCTATACACCCGAGCATCCGCTGAAAATGCAGATCCGCTACAACACTTCGGAGAACCACAAGAACACAGCGGTCGCCATTCAGGAACAGCTGAAGCCGCTTGGCGTCGAGATAACACTCCTCAATACCGACACCAAGACCCACTACTCCTTCCTCGAGCAGAAGGGTGACTATGACGTGGCGCGCGCCGCCTGGATTGCCGACTACAAGGATCCCGAAACCTTCCTCGGCATCTCCCGCAAAGCCAGCGGCAACAACTATTCGGTCTACAACAGCCCAAAATACGAGGCGGCGATGGACAAGGCGGCGGCCGCCGGCGGCAACCCTGCAGAACGCATGAAGGAACTCGCCGAGGCCGAGCGCATCCTCATCGATGACGTCGGCGAGATCCCGCTTCTCTACTACAGCTACCACGATATCGTTTCCTCGAAGTTGCATGGCTTCGACGACAATGTGATGGACATCCATCCGTCCCGCTTCATCAGCAAGGACTGATCCCTGGCCGGGCCACCGCGCATCGAATGCGCGGTGGCTTGCCGTCGCATCGGACCTCCGTGAATCGGATCGATTTCCGGAAAGCCGATGCGAAGATTTGAAGGCTAGAGCGCAATCGTCCAGCTGGACGCGCGTTGTTCTGGATCAAGCGGGGCACCGATGCTGCGTTACGTATTCCGGCGGCTTCTGACCGCCATTCCGACGCTGTTCGTCATCGTGACCATGGCGTTCTTCCTGATACGCGTCGCGCCGGGCGGCCCGTTCAACCAGGAGCGGGGCCTGAGCCCCGAGATCAGGGCCAATCTCGAAGCTCAGTTCGGCCTCAACGATCCGCTCTGGTTGCAGTACGTCCACTATCTCGGCAATCTTCTGCGCGGCAATTTCGGCCCCAGCTACAACATGCCGGATTTCACCGTCGGCGAGTTGTTCAAGGAGGGCCTGCCGATCTCAATCCAGCTCGGCGCTTCGGCGCTCATTCTGGCGCTGCTCCTCGGCAGCGTGCTCGGCAGTGTTGCCGCGCTCAACCAGAACAAGCTTGCCGACTATTCGGTGATCGCGCTGGCGACCGCCGGCAGCACCATTCCAACCTTCGTCATCGCCCCGGTAATCCAGCTTGCATTCGGATTGACCTGGAGGCTGCTGCCGATCGGCGGCTGGGGCGATGGAGCCCTCATCAATAAGGTCGGCCCGGTGCTGACGCTCGCCCTTCCGCAGATCGCCATCGTCGCCCGCCTGATGCGCGGCTCGATGATCGAATCGCTGCACTCGCATCACATCCGCACCGCGCGCGCTCTCGGCCTGTCCGACTGGTCGGTCGTCGTCAAGCATGCACTGCGCGGCGCCATCCTGCCGATCGTCTCCTTCACCGGTCCGGCAGCCGCAGCCCTTCTCACCGGCTCGGTCATCGTCGAGACCATCTTCTCTATCCCGGGCATCGGCCGCCATTTTGTCGTTGCTGCACTCAACCGCGACTACACGCTGGTGATGGGGACGGTGGTGGTCATCGCGCTCTTCACCATTGTCTTCAACCTGATCGTCGACGTCCTCTATGGGGTCGTCGATCCGAGGGTGCGCTATGACTGATATCGCAGTTGCCGCACCGGTCGTCGGCCGGTCCCTGTGGGGCGACGCCTGGGCGCGCCTCAAGGCCAATCGCGCGGCCATGTTCAGCCTCTATTATCTTGCCTTCATCGCCGTCATCAGCGTGTTTGGGCCCTATCTCGTGCCGCACCAATACACCACCATCTATGCCGACTATGTCCGTACGCCGCCGAGCTTCTCCGCCTATCCGAAGGCCGACATGATCGAAGGCGCTCTTGATGAGGCGATCAGGCGTATGCGCGTCGACATCAAGGAGTGGCGGCAGGAGGGCAGCCGTGTGTTCGTTACCGCAAAATCGTCCAAGCCGATCGACGACCGCAACATTCGCTACCTTGATCGTTCCGATACCTTTGATGACACAAAGATCGAGAGCAAATCGCCGGACGGTCTCGAAATGGTGATGAGTGCCTCGATCAAGCAGCAATATTTCCTGTTCGGCACCGACAATACCGGTCGCGATCTCCTGTCCCGAACGCTGATGGCCGGGCGCATATCGCTAGCCATCGGCCTGCTTGCCGGCATTGTGGCCGTGGTCATCGGCGTGCTCTACGGCGCCACCGCCGGCCTTGCCGGCGGCAGGGTCGACGAGGTGATGATGCGTGTCGTCGACGTGCTTTATTCTTTGCCGTTCATCTTCTTCGTCATCATGCTGGTGGTGTTCTTCGGCAGGAACTTCGTGCTGATGTTCCTGGCCGTCGGCGCGGTGCTGTGGCTCGACATGGCGCGCATCGTGCGCGGACAAGCGCTGTCGATCCGCCGGCAGGAATATGTCCAGGCGGCGGAGGCGATGGGCGTCGGCCAGCGCGGCATTCTGCTGCGCCATGTGATCCCCAATTTGCTCGGGCCGGTGGTGATCTACATGACGCTGCTCGTTCCGCAGGTCATCATCCTGGAGAGTTTTTTGTCGTTCCTCGGGCTCGGCGTCCAGGAGCCGATGACCAGCTGGGGCGTGCTGATCTCGGTTGGCGCCCAGAACATCGGCTCGGCCAACTGGCTGCTTCTGTTCCCGGCCTTCTTTCTCGTCTCCACGCTGTTCGCGCTGAATTTCGTCGGCGATGGGCTGCGCGACGCGCTCGACCCGAAGGATCGTTGAGATGGCCGCTTCCGAAACCATCCTCAGCGTCAAGGACCTTCGCGTCCGCTTCCGCACCCTCGACGGTGTGGTGGAGGCGGTGAAGGGCATCAATATCCACGTCAAATCAGGCGAGACCGTCGCCGTCGTCGGCGAATCCGGTTCCGGCAAGAGCCAGACGATGATGGCGGCGATGAGCCTGCTCGCCTCGAACGGCGAAGCCACCGGCACAGTCGATTATCGCGGCCGCAATCTTTTGACCTTGAGCAAACCCGAGCTCAACAAGATCCGCGGCCGCAAGATCAGCATGATCTTCCAGGAGCCGATGACGTCGCTAGACCCGCTCTATTCGATCGGCAACCAGCTGATCGAGCCGATCCGCAAGCATCGCGGACTTGGCGCCGCCGCGGCGCGCGAGGAGGCGCTCAAGCTGCTGCGGCTGGTCCATATTCCCGATCCGGAGCGGCGGATGAAATCCTATCCGCACGAGTTGTCGGGCGGTCAGCGCCAGCGCGTCATGATCGCCATGGCGCTGGCCAACGACCCCGACATACTGATCGCCGACGAGCCGACGACCGCACTCGACGTCACCATCCAGGCGCAGATCCTCATGCTGCTCGCCGAATTGCAGCGCAAGCTCGGCATGGCGATCGTCTTCATCACCCACGATCTCGGCATCGTCCGACGCTTTGCCGATCGGGTCTATGTGATGCGCTATGGCGAGGTGGTCGAGGAGGGCGAGGCGGAAGCGATCTTCGCCAACCCGCAGCACGGCTACACCAAGATGCTGCTTGCCGCCGAACCGACCGGCACCAAGGCGCCGCCGCCTCCGAATGCCCCTGTCCTGCTTGAAGGCAGGAACGTCGAGGTGACCTTCAAGATCGGCGGCGGATTTCTTGGCGGCGAGCCGCTGCTGCTGCGCGCCGTCGATCACATTTCGATACGGCTGAAGCGCAACCAGACGATCGGCATCGTCGGCGAATCCGGCTCGGGAAAATCGACGCTCGGCCGCGCCTTGCTGCGGCTCCTGCCCAGCGACGGTATCATCCGGCTTGGTGACCGCGACATTTCCCACGCCGACCGCCAGGCGATGCGGCCGCTGCGGCGCGAATTGCAGCTGGTTTTCCAGGATCCGTTCGGCTCGCTGTCGCCACGCATGACCGTCGGCCAGATCATCACCGAGGGGCTTCTGGTCCATGAGCCCAATCTGTCGGGCAGGCAGCGCGATCTCCGCGCGGTCGATGCCTTGCTCGAAGTCGGGCTCGACCCGAACACGCGCAACCGCTATCCGCATGAATTCTCCGGCGGTCAGCGGCAGCGCATCGCCATTGCGCGCGCCATGATACTCAAGCCGAAAGTGGTGGTGCTGGACGAGCCGACCTCGGCGCTGGACCGCTCCGTGCAGAAGCAGATCGTCGAATTGCTGCGCAAGCTGCAGGCCGACCACGAGCTGTCCTATCTGTTCATTAGCCACGATCTCGCCGTCGTGCGCGCCATGGCCGACTACATCATCGTCATGAAGCAGGGCAAGATCGTCGAGGAGGGACCGGCCGAGGCGATCTTCAGCAATCCGCAGGCAACCTATACGCAGACACTGATGGCCGCGGCCATCGACGTGACGCGATTTCGCCTGAGCGCATAGCGCGATCGGTCAGAACTGCGGCGGATGGTGGTTGTTTCGGGAACAAAAACAGCTAAGCCGCTGTTTTTTCTGGTCGGAGTGGCAGGATTTGAACCTGCGACCCCATCGTCCCGAACGATGTGCGCTACCAGGCTGCGCTACACTCCGTGACCAGACCGCGGGCTTATAGCCGCCGCGTTTGGTTACTGCAAGCGCCAATGGCAGCGCTTCTGTCGCATTTCTTTCGCTTTCGCCGCCACGTCATACAGGTTTCAGTTTCCTGTCGCACAAACACGGCTTAAAGGGCATCTGGGTAACCGTCCACTTGCCTCGAAGCACCTGATTCAGCCGCCTGGAGTTTGCAGCCTTGTCGATGAAGATCGTTAGCGATGTCAGACCAAACACTTTTGAGTTTGAAACCTCGGCGCTGATCAAGCCGTCCGGGTTTCGCGAATATGATGCGCGCTGGTGGTTCGGCCATCCCGGCTCGAACGAAACGCCGGAACTCAATCTGATCGGCGTCCAGGCGCTCGGCATGGGGCTCGGCACGCTGATCCGTCGCCTGGGTGCCGGACCCGACATCGTCACCGGTCACGATTTCCGCTCCTATTCGCTTGCCATAAAGCTGGCCCTGGTTTCCGGGCTGATGGCGGCCGGCGCACGGGTCAAGGATGTCGGGCTTGCTCTGTCGCCGATGGCTTATTTCGCCCAGTTCGCGCTCGACACGCCCTCCGTCGCCATGGTCACTGCCTCGCACAACGAGAATGGCTGGACCGGCGTCAAGATGGGCGCGGCGCGCCCGCTGACTTTTGGTCCGGAGGAGATGAGCGCGTTGAAGGCGATCGTGCTCTCAGGCGATTTCGATCTTGTCGGTGGCGGCTCCTATGACTTCGTTGCGGACTTCCGCAAAACCTACCTTGACGATCTGACAGCGGGAAAGGGTATCTCGAGGAAGCTCAAGGTGGTGGCCGCCTGCGGCAACGGCACCGCCGGGGCTTTCGCTCCCGAGGCACTGGAAAGGATCGGCTGCGAGGTGATCCCGCTCGACGTCGAGCTCGATCATACGTTCCCCAATTACAATCCCAACCCCGAAGACATGCTGATGCTGCACGCCATTCGCGACAAGGTGCTGGAAACGGGCGCCGATGTCGGGCTAGGCTTCGACGGCGACGGCGATCGCTGCGGCGTGGTCGACAATGAAGGCAACGAGATTTTCGCCGACAAGGTTGGCGTCATGCTGGCGCGCGACATTTCGCACCTCTATCCCGGCTCGACTTTCGTCGTCGACGTCAAGTCGACCGGATTGTTCATGACGGACAAGGTGCTGCGGGAAAATGGCGCGGTCACCGACTATTGGAAAACCGGTCACTCCTATATCAAGCGGCGCGTCGCCGAACTCGGCGCCGCCGCCGGTTTCGAAAAATCGGGCCATTTCTTCTTCAATCCGCCGATCGGCCGCGGCTATGACGATGGCCTGGTCACGGCCATCGCCATATGCCAGATGCTGGATCGCAGCCCGCAAAGCAGCATGGCCGACCTCTATCGCGATCTGCCGCTGACCTTCGGCACGCCGACCATGTCGCCACACTGCGCCGACGAGCTCAAATACGGCGTCGTCGAGCGGGTCGTAGGCGATTTTCGCAAGATGAAGGACGAGGGCACGGTCTTCGCCGGCCAGAAGATCGCCGAACTGATCACCGTCAACGGCGTCAGGGTCGTGGCGGAGGATGGTACATGGGGGTTGGTGCGGGCATCATCGAACAAGCCGGAGCTTGTGGTGGTGGTGGAGAGCCCGGTATCGTCCGAGCGGCGCCGGCAGATGTTCGAAGCCGTCGATGCGGTGCTGCGCCGCAGCCCCGAAGTCGGCGCCTACAATCAGACCTTTTGAGCACGAGGCTTGTTTTCATGACCGAACGGATCGTCAGTTTTGTGATGAGCGGCGGCGTCGGCTCGCGGCTGTGGCCGTTGTCGCGCGAGGACAATCCCAAGCAGTTCCATGATTTCTCCGGCGACGGCTCAATGCTGGCCAAGACGCTGCGCCGGCTCACCGCGCGGCCGGAAGGCGAAACGCCGGTTTTCCTGATTGCCTCGGAAAGGCATGCCGACCGCGTCCATGCCGACATTGCCGGTCACGAGCTTTCCGGCGGCGGCCCGCTGTTCGAGCCGACCGGACGCAACACCGCCGCGGCCGTCGCCTTGGCAAGCCTGCGCACGCTGTCGGAATTCGGCGACAGCCTGGTGCTGGTGGTGCCGTCCGATCATGAGATCGCGACGCCACAGCAATTCTGGCGGAGCATCGAGGCCGGCACGGCGGCCGCGCGCGAAGGCAGGCTGGTGGTGTTCGGCATCAAGCCCGCCCAACCCGAGACCGGTTACGGCTACATCGAGGTGGCCGGCGAGCGCGATGGCATCTGCGATGTCTCGCGTTTCGTCGAAAAACCCGATCTCGCCACGGCGCAGAGCTATCTCGAGGCCGGCAATTTCTACTGGAACACCGGCATCTTCCTGTTTCGCGCCAGTGCCATGCGCGACGCGTTCATGGCCTTCCAGCCCGACATCTGGAGCGCCACAGAGGCTGCCTACCAGGCTGCGACATCGGATCTTTCCGGCCTCTACATGCCTCTGGAGCTCTATGCCGCCATCCCATCGACATCGATCGACTATGCGATCATGGAGCGCGCCAGCGGCATCGCCATGGTGCCGGCCAGCTTTCGCTGGAACGATCTCGGCTCCTGGCAATCGCTGCTCGATGTCGGCCCCTCCGACAGGCAGGGCAATGTCATCGTCGGCGATGTCGTCGCCATCGATTGCGAGAACTCCTATATCCGCAGCGACGGCCGCCTGCTGTCGGCCATAGGGCTGAAGGACGTCGCCATCGTGTCGACCGCCGACGCCACTTTCGTTGCTCCGGTCAGCCACAGCCAGAACGTCAAGAAGATCGTCGAGCAGCTCGAAAAAAGCGGCCGCCTTGAGACCAGGTTCACGCCCGCCGACGACCGCGTCATCGAAAGCGGCGCCTGGCAGCGCCGCGTGCACCATTGGCTGTTCGAGGAGACGGTGCCGTTGTGGTCGACGGTCGGCGTCGATGAGCGCCATGGCGGTTTCCACGAGGCGCTCGGCTTCGATGCCGCCCCGCTGATGAAACCCAAGCGCATGCGCACGCAGGCCAGGCAGATCTACGCCTTCGCCGTCGCCAAGGCGCGCGGCTGGAACGGCCCGGCCGATCGGCTGATCAGCCACGGCCTCGAATTCATGGCCAGGCACGGACGTACCGACAATGGCGGCTGGGTACGCACGCTCAACGTCGACGGCACCGTCGCCGACGCCGCCGAGGATGCCTATGACCATTCCTGCGTGCTCCTGGCGCTGGCGCATGCCCATATGTGCGGCAATCCCGATGCGTTGCGGCTTGGCCAGGAGACCTTTGCGTTTATCGACGCGCATCTCGAGGACGAACGCCTGACCGGCTTCCGCGAGACCTCGAGCGGCGAGGGCGAGCGCCGCTCCAACCCGCACATGCATCTGCTCGAGGCATTCCTGGCCTGGCATCAGGCGACCGGCGAGCGCGCCTATCTTCGTCGCGCCGCGCGCATCGTCGATCTGTTTCGCAGCCATTTCTTCGACCCGGAAAGCTGGACGCTGGGTGAGTATTTCGACCATGAATGGCGGCCGGCCCCTGGCGAGAAGGGCACGTGGACCGAACCCGGCCATCATTTCGAATGGGCCTCGCTGCTGGTCGACTTCGCCGGCCGCAGCGGCCAGAGCGGCTTGACCGGCCTTGCCCGGAAGCTTTACGCGTCGGCGATTGCCAATGGCCTGAACCGCGCCACGGGCCTCGCCTACGGCGCCGTCTCGCGGCAAGGACTGCCGCTCGACCGCGTCTCGCGCAGCTGGCCGCAGGCCGAAGCGATCAAGGCGGCGATCGCGCTGGACGGTTCGGGCGGTCCCGACCTGAAGCCGGAGATCGAAGCACGGGTCGGCCGGCTGTTCCGCTGGCACATCAATCCGGCACCGCTCGGCCTGTGGATCGACCGCATCGACGAGCGTGGCCGCTCCTTGGCGAGCGAGGTGCCGGCCAGCATCTTCTATCATCTCGTCTGCGCGCTGACGCAGTATCTGGACGGCACGGCGCCCAAGGATCAGTACGGGCTGGCGACATCCCCGGTCTCGACATAGACCGACTTCAGCTGCGAATAGAGCGCCAGTGCCGCGAGCGAATTCTCGCGTCCGATGCCGGACTGCTTGAAGCCGCCGAAGGGGATTTCGACCGGCGTCAGATTGTAGGCGTTGATCCAGCAGGTGCCGGCCTGCAGTTCGGCGATGACACGATGGGCGCGCGCCAGGTCGCGGGTGAACACGCCGGCGGCGAGGCCGAATTCGGTGTCGTTGGCGCGCTCGATCACCTCGTCCTCGCTGTCGAATTTCAGCACGCTCATGACCGGCCCGAAAATCTCCTCGCGGGCGATGCGCATCGTGTCGACGACACCGGTGAACACCGTCGGCTCGACGAAGAAGCCGCCCTGAAAACCCTGCAGCGAAGGCACGTTGCCGCCGCAGGCGAGCACCGCGCCATCCTGCTTGCCGGCCTCGATGTAAGAGACCACCTTGTCGTGCTGCGCCTTCGAGACCAGCGGCCCCATCTGCGTGTCCGGATCGAGTGGATCGCCGATGCGGATTTTCTTCGTCCGTTCGGTCAGCCTCTCGACGAAATGGTCATGGATGCCGCTCTGCACGAAGACCCGCGTGCCGTTGGAGCAGATCTGGCCGGTCGAATAGAAATTGCCGAGCATCGCGCCGCCGATGGCATTTTCGAGGTTGGCGTCTTCGAAGACGATCAGCGGCGACTTGCCGCCGAGCTCCATCGTTGCGTGCTTCATCTTCGAGCCGGCGAGCGACAGCACTTTGCGGCCTGTCGGCACCGAGCCGGTCACCGAGACCTTTGCGACAACATCATGGCCGACAAGGCCGGCGCCGACATCGCCAAAACCCTGCACGACGTTGAACAGCCCGTCGGGCAGCCCGGCCTCGGTGTAGATTTCGGCGAGCGCCAGCGCTGAAAGCGGCGTGTTTTCCGATGGTTTGAAAACCATCGCATTGCCCATGGCGAGGGCGGGTGCGGATTTCCAGCCGGCGATCTGGATCGGATAGTTCCAGGCGCCGATGCCGACGCACACGCCGAGCGCCTCGCGCCTGGTATAGGCAAAGGGTCCGCCGAGATCGACGGCCTCGCCATTAAAGGTGGTGACGGCACCGCCGAAATATTCGAGGCAGTCGGCCGCCGACGGGGCGTCCGCAACCAGCGTCTCCTGGATCGGCTTACCGGTATCCAGCGTCTCGATGCGCGCCAGATCGGCATTGCGCGCGCGCAAAATGTCGGCGGCACGGCGCAGGATGCGGCCGCGCTCGACCGGCTTCAGCCGAGCCCAGGCCGGCTGTGCCGCACGCGCGGCCTCGATCGCGAGTTCCAGCACGTTCGGCGTCGCCGAGCGCAGCATGGCGATGGTCTCGCCGGTTGCCGGATAGATAACCGGCAGCGCTGCGCCGCGCTCGTCGTCGATATAGCGGCCGTTGACATAATGCGATGCCGTTGGCTGGGCGCGCATGACTGTTCTCCAAATCGTCTTGTCGCGGCATGCGGAATATGCGTCCGCCGGATCATGGCCTATCTGTCCGACACCTGCCAGCGCGGATTGATCCATGGTTCCTGGTTGGACGGTGGCAGCGGCGTACGCCCGAGAATGTGGTCGGCGGCCTTCTCGCCGGTCATGATCGACGGCGCGTTGAGATTGCCGTTGGTGACGCGTGGAAAGATCGAGGAATCGGCGACCCGAAGCCCTTCGACGCCAATGACGCGGCATTCCGGATCGACGACGCTCATCGCATCATCGGCACGGCCCAACTTGCAGGTGCCGCAAGGGTGGTAGGCGCTTTCGGCGTGGTCGCGAATGAAGGCGTCGAGCTCTTCATCCGATTGTACATGCGAGCCCGGCGACAGTTCCTTGCCTCGGTACGGATCGAAGGCCGCTTGCCCGAAGATCTCGCGGGTCAGCCGGATGCAGTGGCGGAACTCCGTCCAGTCGTCCGGATGCGACATGTAGTTGAAGCGGATCACCGGCTTCGATTTGGGATCGGGCGAGCGCAGCGTGACCGAACCGCGCGACTTCGACCGCATCGGCCCGACATGCGCCTGGAAACCATGCGCTTTGGCCGCCGCCTTGCCGTCATAGCGGACCGCGGCCGGGATGAAGTGATACTGGATATCGGGATAGTCGACGCCGGCGCGCGAGCGCACGAAGGCGGCCGCCTCGAAATGATTGGTGGCACCGAGGCCGGACTTGAAGAACAGCCATTGTGCCCCGATCAGCGCCTTCGAGAACGGGTTCAAGACGGAGTTCAGCGTGATCGGCTTTGTCGATTCCTGCTGGATGTAAAGTTCCATATGGTCCTGCAGATTGCGGCCGACTCCGGGCCGGTCGACGATCACCGGGATGCCGTTCTCCCTAAGGTGCTGGCCGGGGCCGATGCCGGACAGCATCAGGATCTTGGGCGAGTTGATCGAGGACGCGGCAACGATCACCTCGCGCCGCGCTCTGACCACCTGAATCCGTTTGCGCACTTCGATCTCGACGCCGGTGGCGCGTTGATTCTCGATGATTACCCGCCGGGCGAAACCCTTGACCAGGCTGACATTTTTCCGCCTCAGCGCCGGCCTCAGATAGGCGCTCGCGGCCGACCAGCGACGGCCGCCGCGGATGGTCTGCTCCATCGGCCCAAAGCCTTCCTGCTTCGCGCCATTATAGTCGTCGGTCAGCTCGAAACCGGCCTGACGGCCTGCCTCGACGAAGGCGCCGTAGAGTGGGTTCGTCCTCGAGCCGCGCTGCACAGTCAGCGGGCCGCCGTGGCCGCGCCAGCCATTCTCGCCGCCATTGCTGTCCTCCATGCGCTTGAAGTACGGGAGCACATCGGCAAAGCCCCAGCCGGTCGCGCCCTGTTCGGCCCAATGGTCGAAGTCGCGGGCATGGCCGCGCACATAGACCATGCCGTTGATCGACGACGAGCCGCCGATGACCTTGCCGCGCGGCGTCGCTAGTACGCGGCCGCCGAGATGCGGCTCCGGCTCGCTAGCAAAGCCCCAGTCATAGAGGCTCATATTGAGCGGGATCGACAGCGCCGACGGCATCTGGATCAGCGGCCCGATATCGCTGCCGCCATATTCGATGACGATCACCGAATGCTTGCCGTCCTCCGACAGCCGGTAGGCCATGGCCGAACCGGCCGAGCCGGAGCCGATGATGACGAAATCCGCTTCAAGCATGGTTCATGCGCGCCCGTGGTTCATATGCGCAATGAAATCGGCCAGCGAGACGTTGCCGCCGGTTGCCATTACGAGAACGGTCTTGCCGGTGACGTCGACCTTGCCGCCGAGCAACGCCGCCAGCGAAGCAGCGCCGGATGGCTCGAGCACCAGCTTCAGCCGCTCGAAGGCGAGGCGCATGGCGCGCCGCACCGAAGCATCGTCGACGGTGACGCCGCGAACGCCGGCGGCCTTCACCGCTGCGAACGGCGCGTCGCCGGGCCGCCGCGACATCAGCCCGTCGCAGATCGATTTCGGCCCGATCGGCATGGTTTCGATGGCGCCATGCGCCAGCGACGAGCCCATGCCGTCAAAACCTTCCGGCTCGACGCCGATGATCTTCGTGGCTGGCGACAGATAGTGAAAGGCCAGTGAAACACCGCCGATCAGGCCGCCGCCGCCGACCGAGCAGAACAAGAGATCGGCCTCCGCTTGCCAGGCGGCGATCTGGTCGAGTGCCTCCAGACCGGCACCGGCCTGGCCGGCGACGATCTCCGGATCGTCGAACGGGTGCAGCAGCGCCAGGCCTTCGCTCGCAGCGATCTCGCGCGCCTTGGCGGCGGCGACTTCCTCACGCGCGCGCTCGCCATGGTCAGTCAGCACCACGCGCGCGCCGTAACCCGATGTGGCGTCGCGCTTGGCGGCCGGCGCGTCGATCGGCATGACGATGGTGACGGGAATGCCAAGCGCTTGGCCAGCCGCCGCTAGCCCCTGCGCAAAATTGCCGGAGGAGTAGGCGACGACGCCCTTTTTGGCTTCGTCAGGCGAGAGCTTCTTCAGCCGCCAGTAGGCGCCGCGCACCTTGAACGATCCTGCCCATTGCAGCGATTCGGCCTTGACGAAGACGCGGGCGGCGCCGGTCTCGCGCGCGAGTGCCGCCGATTCCAGCAGCGGCGTGACCTGCGTCGCCTTGGAGGTGACGGCATAGGCCTGCCTGAGATGGTCGAGCGAGGGGACGACACTATCTGCCATCATTCGCCTCGAGGAAAGCGCTTCTGCTCTTCGAGCAGGTCGAGGTTCATGTGGTTGCGCATGTAGCGCTCCGATGCCTTCTGCAGCGGCTGGAATTCCCAGGGATAATGGGTGCCGTTGCGCAGCGCCGGGTAGACCACCCAGCGGCGTGCCTGGCTGGCACGCACCGCCGCGTCGAAGGCCGCCATGTCCCAGCGCGCCCGCACCTTGTCGGTGAAAGCGGCCACCAATGCCGCATTGGCCGGATCGGCGGCGAGATTGGTCAATTCCTGCGAATCCGATTCAAGATCAAACAGTTGCGGCGGGTCGATCTCGCAATGGATGAATTTGTAGCGGCCCTCGCGCATCGCCGCCATCGGCGCGTTGGAGCCTTCGGCGGCATATTCCATCAGCACCGGCGCGGAGCGTTTCTTTCCGTTCAGCAACGGCAGCAGCGACTGGCCGTCAGTCCACGGCGCAATCGCGCTGATGTCGATGCCGGCGAGGTCGCAAAGCGTCGGCGTCACGTCGAGATTGGAGACCGGCGTGTCGATCAGGCCGGCGGCGATGCCCTTGCCGGCGATCATCAGCGGCACCCGCGCCGAACCTTCGAAAAAGCACATCTTGAACCACAGGCCGCGCTCGCCCAGCATGTCGCCATGGTCCGAGCAGAACAGGATGATCGTGTCGTCGAGCATGTGTGTGTGCTCGAGCACCGACATCAATTCGCCGAGCTTGTCGTCGAGATAGGAGATGTTGGCGAAATAGCCGCGCCGTGCGCGGCGTATCTGCTCAGCGGTGATGTCGAACCTGTCATAGTCGCTGGCGCGGTAGAGCCGCTGCGAATGCGGGTCCTGCCTGTCGTAGGGAATGAAGCCGACCTCAGGCTCGAGCGCCGGGCAATCCTCGTAGAGGTCCCAGTATTGCCGCCGTGCGACGTAAGGATCGTGCGGATGGGTGAAGGAAACCGTCAAGCACCAGGGCCGATGTGCGGCATCGTCGGAGACGCGGGCAAAATCATAAAGCTTCTGCACCGCATGGAAGGCGACCTCGTCGTCATATTCCAGCTGGTTGGTGATCTCGGCAGTACCGGCGCCGCTGACGGAGCCGAGATTGTGATACCACCAGTCGATGCGCTCGCCGGGTTTGCGATAGTCGGGTGTCCAGCCGAAATCGGCCGGATAGATGTCGGTGGTCAGCCGCTCCTCGAAACCGTGCAACTGGTCCGGCCCGACGAAATGCATCTTGCCGGAGAGGCAGGTGTGATAACCTGCGGCGCGCAGATGATGGGCAAAGGTCGGGATCGAAGACGCGAATTCGGCGGCGTTGTCATAGACCCCGGTGCGTGACGGCAACTGGCCGCTCATGAATGCGGCGCGGCCCGGCGCGCAGAGCGGCGAGGCCGTGTAATTGTTGCAAAAACGCGCCGAACGCGCGGCGAGCGCCTTCAGATGCGGCGCGTGCAGGAAGTCCGCCGGCCCATCCGGAAACAGCGTTCCGTTGAGCTGATCGACCATGACGATCAGGATGTTGGGTCGCTTGGATGTCACTGCTTCTGCCGTCCGCTGAGCTTCGTTTCGAGATAGTCCTCGACCAGTGCAATCGCGGTCGCGGCATCGGGAACACCGTCCTTCAGCGCGCGCCTGATATAGAGCCCGTCGATCAGCGCCGCGGTCGCTTCGGCGACCCGGTCGGCCTCGCTTCTCGGCAGGATGCCGGCCAGCCCGCTGAGCAGATTGGAATGCAGCCGGCGCGCATAGACCTTGAGCAGCCGGCGGAGTGCTGCCGATTTCTGCGCCTCGACATAGAAGGCGAGCCAGGCGGCGATCGTTTCGGGCTGGAACTGGATGTCGGAGAAATTGACCGCGACCACCGCCGAGACGCGCTGGCGCGCCGTGCCGGCCGCGCGAAGTGCACGGCGCGTATCGGCGGTGAGTTCGCTCAGGATGTGCCGCATCGTCGCCAACAGCAATTCGTCCTTGACGCCGAAATAATGGTGGGCAAGCGCCGAGGACACGCCGGCGCGCCCGGCGATTTCCGACATCGTCACATCAAGCGAACCGCGCTCGCCGATCGCCGAGATCGTTGCGTCGATGAGCGCCCTGCGGCGCAACGGCTCCATTCCGAGTTTCGGCATTCCTGCTCCGGCCTATTGGGACAAGATTATTTTTTATTGACGCATCAATCAACAAAAATCCGGCCTGATTTGCTGGCAAAAGCCAGGCACTATGACCAGATGATCAAGATCAAGCGATTGTGCGGTTCTGGCCCCTTCACGAGGCCTGCGAAACGGTTCATGCTTGAACAATGCTGATGCGCGCGCAGTATCGCGTAGCCCGGGTCCACAGGATGGAGATCGCCATGACAGCATGCATCGTCGGCTGGGCGCATTCGCGCTTCGGCAAGCTCGAAGGCGAGACGCTGGAGGGCCTGATCACCAAGGTGGCAGTCGAGGCGCTCGATCATGCCGGCATCGGTCCAGATGACGTCGACGAGATCGTGCTCGGCCACTTCAACGCCGGGTTTTCCGCCCAGGATTTCACCGCGAGCCTGGTCCTCCAGGCCGATGACCGGCTGCGCTTCAAGCCGGCGACCCGCGTCGAGAACGCCTGCGCCACCGGCTCGGCGGCGGTCAGGCAAGGCATCCGCGCCATCGACGCCAATGCCGCCCGTATCGTGCTGGTGGTCGGCGCCGAGCAGATGACGACGACGCCCGGTCCCGATATCGGCAAGAACCTGCTCAAGGCCTCGTATCTGCCGGAGGACGGTGACACGCCGGCAGGCTTCGCTGGCGTCTTCGGCAAGATCGCCCAAGCCTATTTCCAGCGCTACGGCGACCAGTCGGATGCGCTGGCGATGATCGCCGCCAAGAACCACAAGAACGGCGTCGACAATCCCTACGCGCAGATGCGCAAGGATTTCGGCTACGAGTTCTGCCGGCAGGAAAGCGAAAAAAACCCCTTCGTCGCCGGTCCGCTGAAGCGCACAGACTGCTCGCTGGTGTCGGACGGTGCCGCCGCGCTTGTCCTTGCCGACACGGCCACGGCGCTGAAGATGCGCCGCGCCGTCGCCTTCCGCGCCAATGAGCATGTGCAGGATTTCCTGCCGATGTCGAAGCGCGACATTCTCGCCTTCGAAGGCTGCGAGCAGGCGTGGAACCAGGCGCTGAAGCAGGCGGGCGTGACGCTCGGCGACCTGTCCTTCGTCGAGACGCATGACTGTTTCACCATCGCCGAACTGATCGAGTATGAGGCGATGGGCCTGGCCAAGCCGGGGGAGGGCGCCAAGCTGGCCCTGGATGGCGAGACGGCGAAAGATGGAAGGCTGCCGGTCAATCCGTCCGGTGGACTGAAGGCCAAGGGCCACCCGATCGGTGCCACCGGCGTATCGATGCATGTGCTGAGCGCCATGCAGCTTGTCGGCGAGGCGGGCGGCATCCAGGTGCCGGGAGCAAAACTCGGCGGCATCTTCAATATGGGTGGTGCCGCGGTCGCCAACTACGTTTCCATTCTCGACCGGATCAGATAAACCCGCCCGCATTTGCGGGAGGTGACATGGCAAATCCGGTTCTGGTCGAAGTCTTGCGCGGCGCTATCGTCGAGAGCGCCCATCGCGGCGCTGTTGCCGTCTTCGACGCCGACGGCAAGCCCGTCTGGGAGATCGGCGACACGGCACAGCCGGTGTTCCCGCGCTCGGCGGTCAAGGCGATCCAGGCGTTGCCGCTGGTCGAGAGCGGCGCTGCCGATGCCTACGGCTTCGGTGACCGGGAGCTGGCGCTGGCCTGCGCCTCCCATTCCGGCGAGCCGCCGCATGTCGAGCTGGCACGCGCCATGCTGGCGAAAGCCGGCCTCGACGAGACGGCACTCGAATGCGGCGCGCATTGGCCGTCGAGCCACGGGGCGACGCTGGCGCTCGCGCGCGCCGGCCGTGCGCCGAACGCCTTGCATAACAATTGTTCCGGCAAGCACTCAGGCTTCCTATGCACCTGCGTTCACAGCGGCATCGCCCATCGTGGTTACGTCAAGGCTGGCCATGCCTCGCAGGAAATGGTGCGCGAAGCGATGCAGGCGGTGACCGGTGCTGCCCATGACGCCGATCACCGCGGCACCGACGGCTGCTCGATTCCGACCTATGCCGCGCCGTTGCGCAGCTTTGCCCTTGGCTTTGCCCGCATGGCGACAGGTGCCGGCTTCGAGCCGGTGCGCGCCCGGGCGGCGAAGCGGCTGCTTTCTGCCTGCATGGCCGAGCCGTTTTTCGTCGCCGGCACGGGCAGGTCCGACGTCGCGATGATGGAGGCCGCCCCGGGCCGGATTTTCGTCAAGGGAGGCGCCGAAGGTGTTTTTTGCGCCGCCGTTCCGGAGCTTGGCCTTGGCATCGCGCTGAAATGCGACGATGGCGCAGGCCGCGCCGCTGAAGTGATGGTCGCGGCCGTGCTGGCTAAGCTGCTGCACGCCGACCACGCGCTCGCTGCGAAATTGATCGAACAGGCAAATCCGCCCATCGAAAGCCGGATCGGCGCCAAAGTCGGCGCGCTCCGGCCGACGGCCACCCTCAACTGACGTGGTTGCGCTCGACGGTCAGATGCGCATAGCCGGCATTGCCTGATGCGGCGAGGTCGCCGGTCACTCGCTCGGCCCAGCGTTGGCCGACGATCGCGCCGTTCTGGACTCCGTCGATGACATTGTCGGAGATGATTGCCGTCCCGGCACCTTCGACCACGGTGACGACGATGCCGGTCCCCGCCTTGCGGACGATGTTTCCCGTAGCGACCACATTGCGCATGAACGGTCCCCAGCCGATCTGCATGCCGTAGAGCGGCGCATTCTCGACGACATTGCCGGAAACTGTGGTGTCTGCCTCGACGATGATGCCGACGCCGAAGCCGGGCGCATCGGCAGGGTAGGGGCCGCTGGTCGACAGGTTGCGGACTACGTTGCCGGAGCAGACGCCCATGCGCCCGCCTTCGTTGAAATTGACGATCGAAATACCGTTCGCAGCACAATCGACGATGTTGTTGCCGATGACGGCGCCTTCGAACGAGAATTCGGAATACACGGCCGTCTCGCCCGAACGCGAGCAGGTGTTGCCGGTGATCTGCAAATTGCTGGAACTGTTGGCGCGGATCGCCGAGAACGCGCAATCCGAGACAATATTGCCGGAGATGATGACGTTGCCGGCGCGGAACGCATTGATGCCGTTGCCGTTCTGGCCGGTTCCGCCGCTGCGCGCCTGGATGCGCTCGATCCGGTTGCCGCTGACGATGGTGCCGTCTTCCGCCGCCTGCCAGCGGTGCACGAGAATGCCGCCATTGGCGCAGTCGGAGACGCTATTGCCTGATATTTCCAGGCCATCGGCCTCGACCGAATAGATGCCGGCATCGGCCGCACCGGATATCGCCGAGCGCTCGATTCGGCCCGAGGCATGTTCGAGCGCCAGACCGTTCTTGCCGCTGCCGGTCATCTGGCAGTTGTCGACGACCAGATGGGCGATGCGGCGCAGATCGAGCAGGCCTTGCGTGTAGTCGCCCATCCAGCGGTTGCTGCCATCGAACACCAGCCCGCTGAGTTCGATATGCTCGGCCCGTTCGGCCATAATGAGATGGCCATTGCCGCCATAGACGATCCGCGATGCGCCCGGCACGCCGGACAGGCGCACGCGGCCGGGCAGCGACAGGTTGGAAACGATATAGATCCCCGGCGGCAGGAACACCGGCATGTCGCGGTCGTGCGCGTCGCGCAGCAGCTTGGCGAAAGCCTTGCTCTGGTCGTCAAGCGCGCCGGGCCGGACGCCGCGCTCGGTAGCGTTGATCGCCCCGCGCATCGCGGCTTTCTCGACGCCGGCCAGGTTTTTCGCCGCTGCTTTGCCGAGCGAAATCCCCATGACCGCAAAGCCGGCGGTCTGCGCAAGCAGCGTTCTTCTGTTCAACATCGGCACAGATCCCTTGCGTCCAACGGCCACGCCGCAGGATTCGTGCCAGACTAGCCCGGTCGAAGTGTGGTGAAAATCTGAAGCTTGCCAGCCAGGACGGAATATCGCTTTCGGCCCTTCTGTGGGCGATCAAACGAAGCCCCTTTTGAGCCTCTATTCGATCCTCGTTGGCTCGGCGAACACCGCATTTACCCCGTTGAAGGCAAGTTGCAGGAATGTCTGGTCGATCTCCGCGGGGGACAGCTTCGTATCCCTCTCAAGCCACCAGTGCATCACTTCAAAGAACGCGCCAACGATGAAGCGTGTGGCGATCTCAAGTCTGGCCCCGCCTTGATCACCTTGGATATTCGCCAATTCATGGCGAACCTGCCTGCTTATCCAGCCGCGGATCTCTTCTGGCATTTCGCGCTTTTTCCCGCCCATCAGCGCACGGTGCATCTCCCGCGTGGCAAGAGCATGCTCGAACACCGGACCGCTGAAGGAAAAGCCCTTGGCGTTTCGCTGCGAATAGCGTTCGGCACCGTGCGCCTGCAAGGTCTTCAGATGGTCGTCGATCGTTGCTTTCCTCAAGCGGTCCTTGTCGGGATAGTGTGTGTAGAAAGTCGAGCGGCCGACATCGGCTTCCCTGCAGATGTCCTCGACCGTGATCGCCGTATATCCCTTCTCGGCGGTCAGTCTGAAAAGCGCCTGCTGCAGTCGGCTGCGGGTCCTGGCGACCCGACGGTCGATCGGTCCGGCTGGCATCGGCAACATCCTTTTCCGGCCATAGGACACCAAATCGTCCAGTATTGGGCGCGTCGGTGCGATGTGGCCAGTAAAACTGATACTGGACACACTGTCCAGTATCATATGCTCTTGCCGAAGGCCCAGCGCGATGCCCGGCTGGCCGGAGATAAAGCAATGCACCAACGTCTTTTCGGAACAATAGTTGGAGGGCATGCGCTAGTCGCGCTCGTCAAAGTGGCCGTGGTGCTCGCGGCATTTTTCTCGTTGGGACAGGCAAATGCGGTCTTTTCCTTGGGAATTCCCGTCCTTCTGCTTCATGCTGGTGTACTCGTCGTGATCGCAAGCCTATTGATATGGCAAAGCGCTCACGGGCGGCTGTCCGCCAAGGTCCGCATCCCGGCCGCCGGCGAGGAGAAGGCGCCGCATGTCGGCATCACGCTCCATTCCGCCGCCCTGTACGACACGCTCGCGTGGCTTCTGACCTTCGGCCGCGAACGTGCTTTTCGCGAAAGGATACTAAGTTTTGCGAAGCTGAAACCGGGAGAAGTGGTCCTGGATGTCGGGTGCGGCACCGGCACCACCGCGCTCCTCGTCAGACAGAAGGTGGGGCCGGAGGGGCGTGTGGACGGCGTCGACGCGTCCGCCGAAATGGTTGCGCGCGCAACGGCAAAGGCCCGGCGGGCAGGGTTACAAGTCGGGTTCTCGACCGCCACCGCTCAGGAACTGCCTTTCAAGGATGGGGAATTTGATGTCGTCCTCAGCACGCTGATGTTCCACCATCTTCCAAAGAAGGGCCGCGAGGAATTCGGCAGAGAGGCCTTCCGCGTCCTGAGGCCGGGCGGTCGTGTGCTTATCGTCGATTTTGCGAAACCGCCGCGCCAGAAGAGCACCTTTCGGCTCCACCGGCATGGTTACGTCGATTTGGACAAAGTTGCAGCGGATCTCGGCCGGCATGGCTTCAATATCGTTGAGCAAGGCGACGTCGGAACCAAGGGGCTCCGCTACCTAGTTGCGCAACCGGACCTTAGCCTTGCGGCCCTCGAAGCGCGATAGTGCGCCAAGTTGAGGCATTCGCATGGTCAGCTTTACACCCCAAGCAGCTGTCTAATCTCGGGTACTGAACCCAGATCTTCACCATTAGCCCCTTCATCAGCAATGGCTTGTGGAGTCGCCGTTCCAAGCCTAAGTTCGTCAGATGAGCAGGGCCTTCACCCGCGAGGAAGACAGCGAAAACGCCATTGCCGGCATCGGCGAGCGGCCGATCAGCCATCACCGCAATCTGGTCACGGAACGCGGCATGGCGCTGATCGATGCCGAGGTGGCCGCTCTGCGCGACGAACTGGGCAGAGCCGAGAAGAGGGCCGACCGCGAGCGCATCGCGCTGGTCTCGCGCGATCTCCGCTATTGGACGGCACGGCGGGAAAGCGCCGAGCTTTCGGTGCCGGAACCGGGCAGCGACCTGGTTCGTTTCGGCATGGGTGTCACCCTGGAAAGCGACGACGGCAAGAAGGTGCACTGGAAGATCGTCGGCGAGGACGAAGCCAATCCGGGCAAAGGGACAATTTCCCATATGTCGCCGATGGCGATGGCGCTGTTCGGCAAGAAGATCGGCGAAATTGCCGTGGTCAACGGCAAGGAATGGGAGATCGTCAAGCTCTCCGACAGTTAGTCTTCGAGCTTGACGACATGATCGCGGAAGAACGCCGCGGCGCCGGCCTCGTCGATTTCGCCGGCGGCGACGCCCATGACGAATTCGTAAAGCATGCCGTTATTGGCCGTCAGGGCATAACCATTCACAATCAGAAATGCGCCGGCCGCGACAATGGCCGTGCGTTTGTTGCCGTCGACAAAGGCATGATTTCTGGCAATGCCGAAGACATAGGCGGCTGCGAGTTCCTCAACCGACGGGTCTCCGTAGTTGGCCTTGGTTTCGGCGCGAGCGAGCGCCGATTCGAGGGCATTTTCATCCCTCAAGCCTTGTGCTCCGCCGTGTCGGCGCAACTGCTCCGCGTGCATCGCTTCGACTGCACGCCGCGTCAGAAACTCCCAGCTCATTCGGCGAGCTTCTGAAGCGCGACCTTGTATTTGTCCATCACCTCGCGGGCGGCTTTCATTTGCCGCTCGAAGCTGTCGTCCACCGGCTTCAGCGCAAGGCCGTCACCTGTTTCGACGATTTGAAGCTGGTCGCCGGCCTTCAGGTTCAGGCGGTCGAGAAGCTCCCTCGGCAGGATCACGCCTTCGGAATTGCCGATCTTGCGAATGGTCGTGTTCATGGTGAGGCATCCTGTTGCAACGCTGATTATAACTCAGCGTGTTTCTTGTTACAACAGACATTATAACAAAGCGTCAGCCGGCCTGCAGCAGCCGATCCATCAGCCGCTCCGCCGCTTCCGGGATAACCGTGCCGGGCGGGAAGATTTCAGTGGCGCCTGCCTGCCGGACTGAGTCGTAATCCTGCGGCGGGATGACGCCGCCGGCGACGATCAGCATGTCGTCGCGGCCCAACTTCTTCAGTGCAAGCTTGAGTTCGGGAATGAGCGTCAAATGGCCTGCTGCCAGCGACGAGGCGCCGACGATGTGTACGTCATGCTCGACCGCCAGCCTGGCGATCTCGTCCGGAGTCTGGAACATCGGCCCGACGGTGACGTCGAAGCCTAGGTCGGCAAAGGCGGTGGCGATCACTTTCTGGCCGCGATCATGGCCGTCTTGCCCCATCTTGGCGACCAGAATGCGCGGCTTGCCGCCGGACTTTTCCTCGAACGCTACGATCTTGTCCTGCAGCCGGTCGACCACCGGATTGTCGCCGAGCGCGTTGCGATAGACCCCGGAGATCGTCTGCACCGAGGCGACATGGCGGCCGAAGACCTTTTCCAGCGCCAGCGAAATCTCGCCGACCGTGGCGTTGGCGCGTGCGGCCCGGATGGCGCATTCCAGCAGGTTTGCGTTACTCCCGGCAGCACGGGTAAGCGCGTCGAGCGCGCTCTCGACGGCGGCGACGTCACGCGTGCCTTTCAGCCGCTGCAGCTTCGACAATTGCCGCGCCCTGACTTCGGCATTGTCGATCTTCAGCACGTCGACTTCGATGTCCGTGCCGGGACGGTGAGCATTGACACCGACCACGATCTGTTCGCCGGAATCGATGCGCGCCTGGGTGCGCGCGGCAGCCTCTTCAATGCGCAGCTTCGGTAGGCCCTTTTCGATCGCCGCGGCCATGCCGCCGAGGCTCTCGACCTCCTCGATATGCGCAAGCGCACGCGCCGCCAGATCATGCGTCAACCGTTCGACATAGGCGGAGCCGCCCCACGGGTCGATGATGCGCGTCGTGCCGGATTCCTTCTGCAGGATGAGCTGTGTGTTGCGGGCGATGCGGGCCGAATGGTCGGTCGGCAGCGCCATTGCCTCGTCGAAGGAATTGGTGTGCAGCGACTGCGTATGTCCTTGAGTCGCCGCCATCGCCTCGATCATGGTGCGGATGATGTTGTTGTAGGGATCCTGCGCCGTCAGCGACCAGCCCGAAGTCTGGCAATGGGTGCGCAGCGACAGCGAGCGCTCGTCCTTCGGCGAAAAGTTCTTCAGCATCAGGCTGGCCCACAAAAGGCGCGCTGCTCTCAGCTTCGCGACTTCCATGAAGAAATTCATGCCGATCGCCCAGAAGAAGGAAAGGCGCGGCGCGAAACGGTCGATGTCGAGGCCGGCCGCGACGCCGGCGCGGGCATATTCGATACCGTCTGCAATCGTGTAGGCGAGCTCGAGATCCGCCGTCGCTCCCGCCTCCTGCATGTGGTAGCCGGAGATCGAGATCGAATTGAACTTCGGCATGTGCTTCGACGTGTAGGAAAAAATGTCCGACACGATCCGCATCGAAGGTTTTGGCGGATAGATGTAGGTGTTGCGCACCATGAACTCTTTCAGGATGTCGTTCTGAATAGTCCCGGTGAGATCCTTCTGCGCGACGCCCTGTTCCTCCGCCGCCACAATATAGAGCGCCATGATCGGCAGCACCGCGCCGTTCATCGTCATCGAAACGGTCATCTCATCGAGCGGGATGCCGTCGAACAGCTGGCGCATGTCGAGAATGGAATCGATGGCGACGCCGGCCATGCCGACATCGCCGGCGACGCGTGGATGGTCGCTGTCATAGCCGCGGTGCGTGGCGAGATCGAAAGCGACCGACAGGCCCTTCTGGCCGGCGGCAAGGTTGCGACGGTAGAAGGCGTTGGATTCCTCGGCCGTCGAGAAGCCGGCATATTGCCGGATCGTCCAGGGTTGCTGGACATACATCGTCGGGTAGGGGCCGCGCACGAAGGGCGGCAGGCCCGGATAGCTGTCGAGATGCGGCAATCCCTTGAGATCGCCCTGGTTGTAGAGATGCTTGACGGCGATGCCTTCCGGCGTCATCCGCTGGCCTTTGACCTCGACCGGCGCCCGCCGCGGCGGCAACCAGCCGATCTGGCTGAAATCCGGGATCATGGCACGGCTCCGATCGACTGATCGATGCGGATCGGAAATAGCGGCTCGCACACCGCAACGCCTTCGGTGAAGGCAGGCCGCCGCTCCGCCGCCAGCGTCTCGACCGGACGCTCGGTCTTCGACGGGTGCAGCGTCGTGCCGACGATCGCCCGTTCGCCCGCCTGGTAGGCTGCGTTGCGGCGGGCGGAAGCTGCCTGGACGCGCCTCTGGATGTGGCCTTGCTCAAGGCTGGTCAGCACGCCGCCTTCCGCCTCGATCTGCTGGAACTCCTGCCAGGCCGCCGCGCAGAGCTCCGCAGTCAGCGCTTCGACGGCGCCCGAACCGCAAACCGGATCGGCGACGTGATCGACGTGGCTTTCGCTGGCCATGATCAGTTGCGCGTTGCGGGCAACGCGGCGGGCAAAGCCCGCGGGTAGGCCGTGCGCGATCGTGTGCGGCAGGATGGCGATCGAATCCGCGCCGCCGGCGGCAGCCGCGAAAGCGGCGATGGTGGTGCGCAGGATGTTGGTTTCCGGGTCGGCCGCCGTCATCATCCGGAAGGAGGTTTCGGCATGGATGCTGGCGGTGGAGGGCGGTATCGAGCAGGCCTCCTGGACACGCGCCCACAGTCTGCGCAACGCCCTGACCTTGGCCGTCGACACGAATTGGTCCTGGTCGACGCTGAGCGCAAAACCGATATGCGGCGCTGCGTAGACGAGCGGCTGGCGCGCCTTCTCGAACAGCCTCAGATAGGAGACGGCCGAGGCGAGCATGGTGCCAAGCTCCTGCGCCTCGGTGGCGCCGGCATTGTGGAACACCCGCCCGTCGGCTTCCAGCAGCACGCCGGGCACACCCATCGAAAAGAAATGCGCCAGCGATTGCGGCATCGAAGCCTGTAAAGCCTCGATCGACATGCGCAGCCTGCCGGTCCCGGCAAAGATCGCCGCCGGATCGATGCCGAAGGAGAGGTTGAGCTTTGCCGGGTCGGAGCGGCGCTTGGTCAAAAACGCCACCAGCCAGTCGGCCACGGCACGGCTCCAGGGATGGGCGTCGATGCGGATCTGGATGCGGTTGAGCGGCACGCCGTCGAGCACGCCCTCCAGCGCCTCCGCCGTCCTGGGCAAGCCATAGCCGAAGGCGTTCGGCGCACCCTCGAAGACAAGCGACAGTCCGGTGGCACCCTGCGCGACGTCTTCCAGCGCCTGCGCACTGGCGCGGCCGATGTCCGGATCGTCGATGCGCTGGCTGACGATCCACGGTGATCCCGGGTTGGCGCGCACGACAGGCTCCGCCGTGACCGAACGCTCGTAGAGCGGCTCGATGCGGATGGCGTCGTCCGTATGCGAGACGAGCTTTTCCTCGAAGGACCCGCCGGCCAGCGCCTTCTCCGCCAGCGCCAGCCATCGTTGCCGGTCGACGTTCGGAAGTTCGGCATCCTGGGTCAAGGCACCGGCGACCATCGGTTCTCCTCGTTCTAGCGGCCGCAGCGGCCGACTATGTCAGTCTACGGTCCCCGGCCCGATATCACAATGCAGCACACTTGCAGGTGCAACACGCCTTTCGTGACGGCGACCGTCAATCGATTGCCAAACATGGGCAGGTTCCGCAAGCTCCAAAAGCCATTTTCGACGGTGCCCATTGTCGCTGCGCAATGGCCTCACTATACCTGCGGCGGGGCTCCCTTTTCTTCAAGGGATCAGTGCATTCAACCCTATAGGTTTGCGGAGACCGGACACATGGCCGACGACACCAGTATCTTCATAGGGGCCAGCCGCAAGCCGGACGACAGCTATCAGCGGCCCGAACAGCTTTTGCTGCAATATGGCAATCGTCATGGCCTGGTCACCGGCGCGACCGGCACCGGCAAGACGGTGACCCTGCAGATATTGGCCGAGGGTTTCTCCAATGCCGGCGTGCCGGTATTCTGCGCCGACATCAAGGGCGACCTGTCGGGTATCGCCATGATGGGCACAGCGCAGGATTTCCTGGTCAAGCGGGCCGAGCAGGTCAAGCTCGATCCCTATGAATTCCAGGAATTCCCGGTCATCTTCTGGGATCTGTTCGGCGAGCAGGGCCACCCGATCCGCGCCACGATCTCGGAGATGGGGCCGCTGCTTCTGTCGCGGTTGATGAACCTTTCCGAGGCGCAGGAAGGCATCATGAACATCGCCTTCCGCATCGCCGACGAGGAAGGCCTTCTGCTGCTCGACTTGAAGGACCTGCAGTCACTGCTGGCCAACATCGCCGACCGCGCCGAAGAGATCGGCGCCCGCTACGGCAATGTGACGAAACCTTCGGTCGGCGCGATCCAGCGCACGCTGCTGGTTCTGGAGCAGCAGGGCGCTGCCAATTTCTTCGGCGAGCCGGCATTGCGGATATCCGACATCATGCGCACCACGCGCGATGGACGCGGCGCCATCAGCGTGCTCGCCGCCGACAAGCTGATGATGAATCCGCGGCTCTATGCGACGTTCCTTCTGTGGCTGATGTCGGAACTGTTCGAGGAACTGCCGGAAGTCGGCGATCCGGACAAGCCGAAGCTGGTCTTTTTCTTCGACGAGGCGCACCTTCTGTTCGACGATGCCCCGAAGGTGTTGGTCGACCGCGTCGAGCAGGTGGTCCGGCTGATCCGCTCGAAAGGCGTCGGCGTTTATTTCGTCACGCAAAATCCGCTGGATATCCCTGAAACGGTGCTGGCCCAGCTCGGCAACCGCGTGCAGCACGCACTTCGTGCCTATACGCCGCGCGAACAGAAGGCCGTCAGGACGGCGGCCGAGACGTTCAGGCCCAATCCCGACTTCGACTGCGCAACCGTGATCACGCAGCTCGGCACCGGCGAGGCGCTGGTCTCGACGCTGGAAGCCAAGGGCGTGCCCTCCATGGTGCAGCGAACGCTGATCCGCCCGCCGTCATCGCGGCTTGGCCCGATCACGCCCAACGAGCGCCGCAAGCTGATCACCGAGAGCCCGGTTGCGGGACAGTACGACGAGACCATCGACCGCGAATCGGCCTTCGAGATCCTGCAGAAGAAGGCCAAGGACGCCCAGGAGGCACAGGCGCAGCAACAGGACGCAGGCCGTTCGCGCTGGACCATTCCCGGCTTCGGCAATGACGATCCCCAGCCGACCGGCCGCCGCCGCGCGCCGCGCCCCTCCAACCGCCAGACGGTGGCGGAGGCGGCGATCAAATCCATCGTGCGCTCGGTCGGCTCGTCGGTCGGACGAGCGATCGTCCGCGGGATTTTGGGGAGCCTGTCCAGGGGGCGGTGAGGGGGCATCGGACCCGAAGGCGGGCATCTGTGTTGGCAAATTCTGTCTTGGCATCAAGCGCCAGCAGCCAGATCTGGTGGACAGAGGACGGCGGCTATGCGCCATTTGCCGACCTTCATTGCGTTTCTCCAAACCTGCCGTTCGCGCTACAGCCTGATACGACCATCAGCGGGCATAGCTGCGTCCTTGGCTCGGCGCTATCAGTAATCAGTGCCGCTATCGCTTGGTTACGTCAGGGTAAAAATCTGATGCTGGACATCAGAGGTCGAACGGTCGGAGTCGACCACCCAAAACCGAAGTTCAATCCGCGACACTATCCAATTGCCCGTCGCTTGTAATCAAGAGGTCATTGGCCTAATCTGAACTGAGGGGATGAGCAGTCTCCCCTTCAGACGGCTTCCGTCAAGCACTGCGCAAGATCCTATTGAGGGATGGCGCGCGTGGATGGCAGGTTCCTTTCAATTGCACTTCACTTATTGTCGCGAATTGTCGCAACTGCTTTGATGGCTGCGGCAAACCTGCCGGTTGCGACGTTTGACGCTGCGGGCCAAGGCACGGAGCCGCCATTACGGCTCGAGGCCAGAATCCCACTCGGAGATGTGCGCGGCCGCATCGATCACATGGCGATCGATTTAAAGAGGCGGCGCTTGTTCGTTGCAGAACTCGGCAACAACAGCATGGCGGTGGTCGATCTCACCCATCGAACCGTGCTTCGCACAATCAAGGGATTACGGGAACCACAAGGTGTCGGCTACCTGCAAGGGACCGACACCCTGTATGTCGCGAATGCCGGCGACGGCTCGGTTCGATTGTTTCGAGGAGCCGATTATGCCGCTATCGGCAAAGTCGACCTAGGGGAAGATGCCGACAATGTTCGCGTGGATAGCGCGACCAATCGGGTCTTTGTGGGGTATGGCAGCGGTGCGCTGGCTGTCATCAATCCCACGACTAACCGGAAAACCGGCGATGTGCCGCTAAAGGCGCATCCCGAAAGTTTTCAGCTCGACGCGAGGACGAGCCACGTCTTTGTGAACCTGCCGGACGTTCATTCAATCGCGGTCGTCGACCGCACATCACTGGCTCAAATCGCAAGCTGGCCGACCGCCGGTTTGGCCGGCAATTTTCCGATGGCGTTGGACGACCCTCACCAGCACGTCCTTATAGCTTTTCGCCACCCTGCGTGGCTCGGCATCTTCTCCATGGGAGACGGTTCGCTCGTCGCGACTGCGAAGATTTGCGGTGATGCCGACGATGTTTTCGTCGACTCGAAACGGCAGCGAGCCTATATCAGCTGCGGAGACGGATTCATTGACGTGCTGGATACCCGGGACCCGCCATATCGACGCATCGCGCATATTCCGACTGTGTCCGGTGCGCGCACTTCGCTCTTTGTTCCCGCGCTTGACCTGCTTCTTCTCGCGGTTCGAGCGGGCGGAGAGCAGCTGCCGGCAATCTGGGCGTTTCGTCCAACACCTTGAGGTGCGCACCCGTGTGGACGACGTTTTCCTGTTGAGCTGCATACCGATTGCCTATTCGGCATCGGGCGGAGATGCTTCAATGGCCAGGAGCTCTAAGCACTCAATCTCTTGCATCACCTTTCCAGCGATACCTTGCAAATCGCCGTACATGCCGACGGTCGACTCGATTACGCCTTGTTGGATGATGCTGAGCTCTATTGGATCATGCAAAAGGCATTAAAATGACCGGGATGCCTGCGTTTGGTTCAACGCACAACCAGGAAGAGCTATGGGCGATGGTGGCCTTTACCCGACGTCTTCCAGAGATGTCGCAATCGGAATACGAGAAAATCACCGAAGCCTCTGAAGGGCATCATCAGGCTGGAGGTGAAGACCGTGCACCGGCTGCGTTTCGCAAGTGAGTCGTACAGGGACTGCGGAAGGGCGGTCGTGATCGCTATCCGGTCGTGGCGACAAAGGGCCGCCTGATCCTCGGCTGTAGATCGTGTTCGCGCATCAGGCGACGAATCTTCCCTGCCGCCCAGGGCGGTGACGCTTGATAGCCAGGTTCGAATTTGTCGCGGAGGGCGCTGCTGGGATCACCGGTCCTAACTTGGTAAGACGTGGGTAGGTTGGATTGTCCGGTTCAATTGGTCATGACTGCCACGCAACGTCCGCGTCCGCGACCACGATCTGACGGAACTTCTTCCGCGATGGCAGCCTTCTTTTCAGGTTGCGACAGACGCAGGACATCTTCGAGACAGAGCGCGCCGCCATCTCCGCTGCCGCCGTCCCGCGCCGCGAATTCACGCGGGCCAACTTGAGGACTACCTGAGGACAACCGGGGCGACGCGTTGGTGTATATGACGCTCGGCACGGTGAAGTGGGTGGAGCTTGGTGTCCGCACGTCCTGTATGCAAGGTCACGGGCAGGTTCTGACCCTATTCCCGACCTTGACAGCCAAGCGCAATATGCGCCAGTTGCGTCTTCGGTCGTTGCAAGCCTTGACACGATATGAATCAGCATTGTTGGGCGGCAGCCTGAGGATTGAAACCGATATTCGCCTCGCTGGAATGTCTAACGCGACTCCGTCATGATCTTCCGGCCCTGTCGAGCGACGCTGCCAAAGCCGGTGACGCCAACGCAGGTGATGAGGGCAGGCTAGATCAGTGCAGCAGATCCGCCCGGCGACTTTTCTTTTTGCGGCCCGAGCCTTGCGCGACATGGGCGACGGCTTTGTGGCCGTTCTGTTGCCGGTCTATCTCCTCGCATTAGGCTTCGCGCCTCTGCAGGTCGGCATCATAGCAACCGGATCGCTGCTCGGTTCAGCGCTCTTAACCATCGCCGTCGGACTCCTTGGTGCCCGACACGATCACCGCCAACTCCTGTTTGCCGCCGCCAGTCTGATGGTCGCCACGGGTGTGGCCTTTGCTGTGGTCCACGACTACGCGCTGCTTTTGGTGATCGCCTTCGCAGGCACCATCAACCCGTCGGCCGGCAGCGTCAGCGTATTCGTGCCCTTAGAGCATGCCGTGCTCACACGCGAAGTCACCGACGCCGCGCGGACCAAGATGTTCGCGCGCTACAGCCTTGTGGGTGCGCTCGCAGCCGCGGTTGGCGCGCTCGCTTCGGTGACACCTGATCTTCTGGCTCCAGCCGGCCTCGATCAACTCACCGGCATCAAGGCGATGTTCGTGCTCTATGCGTTGCTGGGCCTGCTCGGCGGTCTCCTTTACGCGCAGATCCCGCAGCGCCGTCCAACGTCGGACTCCGGCAGCACGTCCGCGCTTGGCCCCTCGCGGAATATCGTTTTCAAGCTTGCGGCCCTTTTTAGCCTTGATGCCTTTGCCGGCGGCTTCCTCGTCCAGTCGCTGCTTGCCCTGTGGCTTTTCGAAAAATTCGACCTGTCGCTTTCGGAAGCGGGCTTTTTCTTCTTCTGGTCCGGCGTCCTTTCGGCGTTCTCATTCCCCGTTGCCGCCTGGCTGTCGCGGCACATCGGACTCATCAACACGATGGTGTTCACACACATTCCGTCCAGCATCGCCCTGATCCTGGCGGCCCTTGCGCCGACGCTCCCTCTGGCGCTCGCCCTGCTGCTGATCCGTGCCGCGCTTTCGCAGATGGACGTCCCGACGCGCTCATCTTACGTCATGGCGGTCGTCACGGAGGCGGAGCGGGCAGCCGCCGCGAGCTTCACATCGGTCCCGCGCAGCCTGGCTGCCGCAGCCAGTCCCGCCCTGGCGGGCGCTCTGTTCGCTGCCTCGTTCCGGGCTTGGCCCCTCCTCATCTGCGGTGCACTGAAGATCGCTTACGATCTGCTGCTGCTGATGCAGTTTCGGCACCTCAAGCCGCCGGAGGAACGCTGATATTTGGGTGCTTGACGGGGAGGGGTCAATCGCGAAGGCAAATGTTGGAAAGATCGTCGATCACTTCGGCTCTGACTCCGGACTTGTCGAATGCCTGATGTGACCCGACATCCTCGACGCGATGCCTGCAGACCATCACCCGCAGCGCAGCAGACAACGAAAGTCTCCGCTGGGCTCTGCCGATCAGGCAGGCCGTGCTTTGTAAAAGCGGCACCAACCATCGGGGCTGATTTCACCCGCGACAATCTAGGATGCATTCGGCTTCAGGAAATGGGTGCACCCGGCGCAGCGGCGACCTTTGTTTGGAACATCCTAATAAAGCGCCACAGGCTTTGGGGTTGTTTCGGCGCCGCGCGCCGCAGGCTGACCTGTCATGCAGGAAGCAAGCCCACCTGCACCGGCAAATCGCCGCGCCGGTCGTCGACGCCTTAAGAAATTTCCGGCGAGACAGCGCTTGGCCTGGCTTACGTTGTGCCGACCCGCAATTTATCTCACCACGATCTTCTTTAATGGTCTTTCCTCCCAATCGAACCCAAAGAAGCGCCGAGTGCTGATCAGATCGATTTGAGGTACTCGATCAGATCACTCTTTTCCTGATCGGTCAGATCAAGGCCGAGATGGCCGTCATAGTGCTCCTTCTGCGCAAGACGTCGATCGGTTCCACTCCTCCTGCCAGGGGTCGATCAAGTTTAAGGACCCGACGTCTCCTCCCGGCTCGAGGTCTATTTCAATAAAACCGTACGTCACCGTCCTGCTTCCTTGATCCCTTGCCTTCCCTTACAATCCCTTCCGGACACAGAGGAGTTCCGCCATGAGCGAAGACGCCGTCAACATGTCGATCCGCAAGTTCCTGAAGGAAGTCGGCGTCACCTCACAGCGCAAGATCGAGGAGACGGTGCGCGAAGGGCAAATCGGCGGCAAGAAGCTGAAGGTCCGCATGACGCTGACGGCGGAAGGCACCGGCCTCAACCACGTGGTGGACGGCGAGATCGAACTTCCATAAGCCGGGCGAAGCGACCTAGCGAAACGTCCAACGCGGCCGAAAGCCGTCGAGACGGATCAGCGGTTGGAATGGCGTCTGGCCGGGTCGATGTAGTACCGCTCACCCCACGCTCTTGCGACTCTGAGGGAACGCGAAAGACCGACCCAACCAAGCCGTTTGACCCGCGCTGGCAGCTGCTGAGTAGGCGAAGTCAGCATCGCCTCGATCGCGCCACGAACGGTCATTGGTCAGCTACTAACGGAATGTCTCGATCCCATTACTTGCCGTTCGATAGCGCGGACGGACATAACAGTCACGTGGCCTCATTGCGATCATGAGGCGTGCACCCTACCATTTGCCTGGCGGCCTTTAGGGGTCATCACCGTCGGGGGAGGCGTCTGCGCTGCCACCTTCTAAAACGTCGTCGCTTGCGACGCGGTTCTACTTACCGGCGTTGCTCAAGCTGAACAGATCGACGCGATCACGAGAGGGTAGCTCCGGCTGGTCCGCAACGACGAAAGCAGTCTTGTTCCAGCTAACGTCGAATTGGTCGAGCTTACTCACTAGCTTCCTGCGCTCTGCGGCGGAATGCAGCGCTTTGAGTGCCTGCGTTTCATCGGTGCTGATCCCGAGCAACCTTCCACCCGTGGCAGTAAGGTAGGCCAGCAACCAGCCAATAACGAAAGAAGCCGCTCGAATTATTGGCGTTGTGTCCAACAGCAGCGGAACAGAGAAGATCGAGCCCAAGACCACACCAATGCCGATTCTGACGGCTCTGTTGCGGCGAAGGGTCCCCTCGACATCAGTGCAAAGGGCCTCAATCGCATAACGGTCCTCACGGTGCTTGGCCTCCAGCTTTGCGCCCAAGATTGTTGCTTCTTGCTCCCTCTCCTTCTGTATCGTCTCAATTCGTTCATTGACCTTGTTTAACCGTTTTTTCCCTTCGGCTTTTGCCTTGTTGACCGCTTCCAGCCCTTTCTGACGTTCCTCTTCGAGGTGCGGATGCAGCATCTCCTGCCACAAAAGCGGGAGTTTTCCTCGGTCACGACGTTGGACACACCTAGCGTTTTATCCATGAGGGCCTGCGCGCTGCGATCCTACGAAATCAGCAAATCGAGCTGGCGGCTCTTGTCGTCATCCCCCAGCGCATCAGTGAGCCGATTCACGGCCGCTACCACTCCCGGACGGATCGCGAGCACATGTTCGCAGCTTGCCAGCAGCATTCGTTTTGGAATGTTGAGATCACCGGCCCCCATGCCTGTGCGGAGCCAGATGGCGGTCGCAAGTACGCGGCGATGAACGACGGGCGGCACCGTTTCGTCAGGCAGTCCGCTCATTTGGACACACGCTCGGCGGACAATTTGGGCAAGAAGACCGTTCCGAGTCAGGCCGACCGCGTGCGACTTGAATATGTCTCGGCTAGTTCTGCCCCGCCGCTGTCTGACAATGAAGGCAGTGATGTCGGTGTCGTGTTCACGCGCCAACGGATTCTCGGCGTAACTGAGCCTGCCGTAAAGGTCCTGCCAGTTGTCCTTGTTAAAGAACTGGTGCTCGGATGGCCTGCTCCCGGGTTCGATACGTAGCCTTCACACCCACTGCGTCCAACAGGGGAGCAGGGTTGCGCGACACCTCGTTCACATACTCCCGCAAGACCTCACGCCTCAATAGGGCATGCGCAGTCGGGCCTGTAGGGCGCGGATTCTTCAAGACGGCTTGCAGGTTATTCTTTATCTCGTCGAGGCTCTGCCCGAAAATTCGAACCGAGGCCCCGATCCTGATGAGTTCGGCCACGACAGGGGCAGTGTTCTCGCGCGCCAACTTCCCGGAGACACCGAGAAGTTCCATCGCAACTGGCGCATCCAGATAGACAACGAGGTCGGTCTTATCGACCGAGGTCACCGGCTTCACAAAGTCCTGAACGACCTCGGTCAGAAGCCCGATAGCTGCAATCCGGGCAAGTACCTCAGCACTGCCTTGGTTCTCCTCGATTGCATGTTTGACGAAGCGCGCGCACAGGAATTTCTCTTCGTCTCGGAGGGAGGTCGTATTGGGGATTTCTACTACCTGCCGCAGCTTTCCTGACGCATCCGGTTTGACGCCCGCTTTGAACTCGATGCTCTTCTCGCTGAACGCTTCGACGTAAAGGAGCCATTCGACAAGGATGTCCTCGAACTCTTCGACGTCTCGGGGGATTGTAGTGAGTGGCGAAAGCGCTTCGGAGAACTCCTTAAACTGAGTGGCGATGCGGCGTAGCTCAGCCTCAACGGTCTGAGTGGATGCATCCGGCTCGCCGTTGTCAGCCATCTGAATCGTATACGTGGTATCCTTGGCACCTGCGATGTCAGCAACAATCCAGCCGTGACGCTCTAAGTAAGGGACAAATGTCTCGACCAGATCGGAGTTGAAGTTCCACTTGTACATATCGCGAATTGCTGCGGCGATGACATCTGGGTCGAGTTTGCTGCCATTGTGACGGCGCAAGATCGGATCGAAGAACGGCAGCAACCCTTCCAGCACGTTTCCGCTGTCATTTCCGAGTGCAGACAACGCCCCGTAAATGCGAACCGCCGACCGAGTAAGTTGCGTTGCCATGACCCGTATTGAACCGTTGCCTACGGTTGCAGACTAAGGGTCAACGTGGTCGCAGGCTACTGCTTATTGTGCATGTCAAGATGATCATGGTCGGTAATTGTTATGGTCAACGTCGCGGATAGACGCGAACAGCTTCCACCTCTCTTAGCCAAATCAATCCGAAGCGATCCGGCGCCCTAGTGGACGCTCCGCTTCCGAGCCGAGGCGTCGCAGTATGGTCACATCGGGGAAGGTCCGCTTCCGCTCATCGCAAACAGCCTCGAACCGTCGGGCTGAATGACCGCAAACAATAATCCATAGCCGACGATCGCGATCACTGGCCTTGGAATGTCTGGCAAGGGTCAGGAGCGCTGGTTGCGCTCAACGTCGGGTTTCGGGAAGGAGAAACGGCCCAGGACGGACAGCAATGGGTAGGGAACGCTGGTTGCGTTGAATGTCGGCTATCGGGGGGCTCGGCATAAGCATCGGACCTAAAAGCGGGCACGGGCAAGCCGACGCTCGGCAAAGCCAGCAGGAGCCGTGAGCAATCCCGCCTCCGCGCTTTCGACCAGCTCAAAAGATCGAGTTTGTGATCGATTTTATCGGGCCGAGCAGGATCGATCCTTCCGGCACGCCAGCGTCGATCGGGATGGCTTTGCGGTTTGCTGTCGCCACCATCGGCTGACCGATGTCGGCCGTCACCACGACCGGGGTCTTGTTCGGCACACGATCATAGAGATCGATGATGTCCTGGTTCATCAGGCGCACACAGCCCGACGACACCGACTTGCCGATCGACCGCCATTCCGGCGAACCGTGCAAGCGGTAGAGCGTGTCCTGGTTGCCCTGGAAGAGATAAAGCGCCCGCGCGCCAAGCGGGTTCTTGAGCCCACCGGGCATGCCGCCATTGTCGGCGCTGTACGGCTTCAACTCCGGCTGCCGGGCGATCATGTCGTCCGGCGGCGTCCATTTCGGCCATTTCTGCTTCCATTGGACCACCGCATCGCCCGACCATTCGAAGCCGGCGCGGCCGAGGCCGACACCGTAGCGGATCGCCTGGCCGCCCGGGCGCACCAGGTAGAGGAAGTGATTGGTGGTGTCGACGACGATGGTGCCCGGCTGCTGCCCGGTCGGATCGTCAACGATCTGGCGCAGGAACTGCGGGTCGATCTTGTCGGCCGGTATGGCCGGCAGCTCGAAGCCGCCATCCGACATCGGCCCATACATCGTCACATAGTCGCCGAGCGCCGGCTCGACATAGGTCGGCGGCGGTGGCTCGACCGGTTGTTGCGACAGCGTGGTGCAACTGGAGACCGCGACCGAGGCGGCGCCAAGGGCTGCTGCGTTGAGAAAACCGCGACGGCTCAGGCGAAAAGAGGACGATGGGGGTGTGAACATGATTGCCTTTTTTAAGTCTCAAATCGCAACAAAGCATAAATGCGTCCTGTTGCGCGCGGTTGCCCGAGCAATGCCCGGCGCGATAGGCGGTTCCAATTCTGGCCGCAGGGTGGACAAACAAAGGCAAAGCTGTGACCGGATCGTCACTGTTGCGCCGACGCAACATTTCCGGTGTCACCCCCCGGCGACCAGACCTTCAAGGGACGGCAGGATCAGGGCCGGTGGAAAATCCCGGTATTCCTCAGGCTGATTGGCGCGGTTGATCCACACTGTCCTGAAGCCGAATTTGGTGGCGCCGGCGACGTCCCAGCGGTTGGATGACTGGAAAGAGACAGCGCCCGGATAGAGGCGCCAGCCCGTGGTGACCATGTCGTAGACCGACGGATCGGTCTTGAAGCGCCTGACGCTGTCGACGGAAAAGACGTCGTCCAGGACCTGGTCGAGCGCGGCGGACTTGACGGCCGCTTGCAGCATCTCAGGCGAACCGTTGGACAGGATCGCCAGCCTTGCCCCCGATGCCTTGAGCGCCTTGAGCACGGCCGGTACCTCCGGATAGCAGTCCAGCCGCCAATAGGCCTCGAGCAGCTTCGCCCTCAGCCCGGCATCGGCGGATGGAACCTTGCGCAGGGCGAAGTCGAGGGCCTGCTCGGTGAGCTGCCAGAAATCGGCATAGGCCCCCATCAGCGTCCTGACCCAGGAATATTCCAGCTGCTTGGCGCGCCAGATATCGGACAGCAACTGGCCGTCCGGCCCGATCTGGTCGGCGTGACGGCGCACGGCCGCATGCACGTCGAACAGCGTGCCATAGGCGTCGAAAACGTAAGCCGCGAACTGCATTCGACAGTTTTGAGGCCGCATAAGGCAAGGCGCAAGCGCTGATTGCAGTCCGCCAGCCCGCTGGCCTCAACAAATCTCAGCCATGCCGGTTGACGGCGGCCGCCAAAGCATCTTCCAATGCGCCGCAACAAGCATCGAACGGAACCTGGCAATGACATTGGCGACAGCGGCGCAATCCGCGACATGGACCTTCGTCGACGGCGACTGGTACGAGGGCAATGTTGCCATTCTAGGGCCGCGCAGCCACGCCATGTGGCTCGGCACCAGCGTGTTCGACGGCGCTCGCTGGTTCGAGGGCGTCGCTCCCGATCTCGATCGCCATGCAGCGCGGGTAAATGCCTCGGCGATCGCGCTCGGTCTGAAACCGACGATGAGCACCGACAGGATCGTCGGCCTGACCTGGGACGGGCTGAAGAAGTTCGACGGCAAGACGGCGGTCTATATCAGGCCGATGTATTGGGCCGAGCATGGCGGCTATATGGGCGTGCCGGCCGACCCGGCCTCGACGCGTTTCTGCCTTTGCCTCTACGAATCGCCGATGATCTCGCCGGCGGGGTTTTCGGTGACGGTGTCGCCGTTCCGGCGCCCGACCATCGAGACCATGCCGACCAACGCCAAGGCCGGCTGCCTTTATCCCAACAACGGCCGTGCCATCCTCGAAGCCAAGATGCGCGGCTTCGACAATGCGCTCGTGCTCGACATGCTGGGCAATGTCGCCGAGACCGGCACCTCGAATATTTTCCTGGTCAAGGACGGCCATGTCCTGACGCCGGCGCCGAACGGCACCTTCCTGTCCGGCATTACCCGCGCGCGCACCATGGCCCTGCTAGGCGAATACGGTTTCACGACGACGGAAAAGACGCTGTCGATCCGCGATTTCCTGGAGGCGGACGAAATCTTCTCGACCGGAAACCACTCGAAAGTCGTGCCGGTCACCCGTATCGAGGATCGCAATCTGCAGCCGGGACCGGTGGCCAAGAAGGCGCGCGAACTCTATTGGGAATGGGCGCATTCGACTTCGCCCGGCTGACCCGCTAAAAAGCGGCCGGCGCTTCGTTTCCGGAGTTGTTCCAGACCAATCCAGTCCTATGTTAGTCCGGTATCGACACCGGATTTTTCCACGAGGGAGTACGACCGATGGCTTTTGAATTGCCCGCCTTGCCCTATGATTACGAGGCTTTGCAGCCTTACATGTCCAAGGAAACGCTGGAATATCACCACGACAAGCACCACAAGGCCTATGTCGATAACGGCAACAAGCTGGCCGCCGAGGCGGGCATGGGCGATTTGTCGGTCGAAGAGGCCGTCAAACAGTCCTTCGGCAAGAATGCGGGCCTCTTCAACAATGCCGCCCAGCACTACAATCACATCCATTTCTGGAAATGGATGAAGAAGGGCGGCGGTGGCAACAAGCTGCCGGGCGCATTGCAAAAGGCGGTCGACAGCGATCTTGGTGGCTACGACAAGTTCAAGGCCGACTTCATCGCCGCCGGCACCACCCAGTTCGGTTCGGGCTGGGCCTGGGTCTCGGTCAAGGACGGCAAGCTGGCGATCTCGAAGACGCCGAATGGCGAGAACCCGCTCGTCCATGGCGCGACGCCGATCCTCGGCGTCGATGTCTGGGAACATTCCTATTACATCGATTATCGCAACGCCCGGCCGAAATATCTCGAAGCCTTCGTCGACAGTCTCATCAACTGGGACTATGTGCTCGAACTCTACGAAAAGGCCTGATCCGTTCCAGAAAGCCCCGGCAGAACCGGGGCTTTTCTTTTTCTGCATCAGAACGACAGCTGCAAAAATTTCACGCAAGCGTGAGGCGAAGCGTCGGAATTTTTAAGCCATCCTTGCCGTTTGTCATCGGGGTGGGACCGCATTCTGAATTTGCCTTCAACATGGAGCCAAGTGAATGAGAAAGCTTATCCTCGCCATCTCGATGCTCGCCTTCGCCGGTTCGGCGGCATTTGCCGACCCGGTAGCCGACCGGCAGGCCCTGATGAAGGAACGTGGCAAGATCGCCGCCGGATTGTCGAAAGTGGTCAAGGGCGAGACGCCCTACGACGCCGCTTCGGTGCTGACGGCGTTGCAGGCACTGCAGGTCAATGCCGAGAAATTCCATGCCGGCGTCGACACGCTTTTCCCGGCGGGCAGCGACACCAGCGACACGACGGCGTCCCCAAAAATCTGGCAGGACATGGCCGGCTTCAAGACGGCTGAAGGCAAGTACCTCGCCGACGTCAAGGCGGCGGTCGCCGCAGCACCTGCGGATGCCGACGCGTTGAAGGCGCAGTTCAACACCATTGGCGGCGGCTGCGGCAACTGTCATCAAAACTACAGGGTGAAAAAAGGCTGATAGCGGGCAATGCGCTTGCTGAAGAAACTTGTCGGCGCCGCCCTCGTTCTGGGCGGCGCGGCCGCGATTGCCAGCTGGTTCCTGTCGGCTCCGGTCAGGCTCGATGCCGCAACGCTGGCTGAGCTTGGTCCTGGCGACGCCGCCAGGGGCAAGCGCATCTTCTACGCCGGCGGCTGCACATCCTGTCATGCCAAGCCTGGCTCGCAAGGCGACGCCCGTCTTCAGCTGGCGGGCGGCCTTGAACTCAAGACGCCATTCGGCACCTTCGTGCCGCCGAACATATCGCAGGATACCAGGGACGGCATCGGCGCCTGGTCGGTCGAGGACTTTGCCAACGCCATGCTGAAGGGCGTGTCGCCGTCGGGCGAGCATCTCTATCCGGCATTTCCCTATGCTTCCTACGCGCGCATGAAGCCGGCCGACATTGCCGATCTCTATGCATTCCTGAAGACGTTACCCGCGGTCGCCGGCAAGGCGCCCGCCAATTCGCTGGCATTTCCCTTCAACGTCCGACGCGGTCTTGGCTTGTGGAAGCTGCTCTATTTGAGTGACCAGCCGGTCGTTTCCTTTCCCGACGGCACACCGGATCCGGTGTTGACAGGCCGCTATCTGGTCGAAGGCCCCGGCCATTGCGGCGAATGCCACACGCCGCGGGATCTTGCCGGCGGCACCAGGAAGAGCCAATGGCTGGCAGGTGCGGCCGCCGCCGAAGGCAGCGGCATCGTGCCGAACATCACGTCGGGCGAGGGCGGCATCGCGGACTGGTCCGAGGCCGACATCGCCAACTATCTCGAAACCGGCTTCACGCCGGATTTCGATACGGTCGGCGGCGCAATGGTCGACGTGCAGCGGAACATGGCCGTGCTGACCCCGGAGGACCGCGCGGCGATCGCCGCCTACCTGAAAGCCGTGCCGCCGCACCCCAACGGCTATCCGGCGCGCAAGAAGCCGTCGAGCTGACGGCCGTTGCGTCAGCGGTCGCCGAGAAAGTCGAAGCCGGTTTCGAAGAAGTGATTGTAGTCGCAGGTCATTTCCTCGCCGGGCCCAATGTCGCGCAAGGCATAGGTCTCCTCCGGCTGCGAGACGTCGCAATTCGGGTCGTCGGCATGGTTCATGTAGCGCGCATCGTCGGCTTCGAAGACGATGTAATTCGGGTCGCGCCGGTCCGGATAGGCGTAGCGGTCGAGATAGGTTCTGACCGGCCCGGTTTCCCGCTCGTAGGCCGCTACCTCGATGCGCCGGTCGTATTTCGGGTCGAGCTTCCAGACCAGCGTGCCGCGGGCAATGTGGTTCTTGGCAAAGACGCCGATGCCCTGGATGGGCGATTTGTCGAGATAGACATCGACGAGCAACATGGCAGATCCCTGGGTGATTGTGTGTTGGCGCGGCTGTGAAAAGGCCGCGCACTGGGTAGCGCGCGGCCTTTGCAATTGCGAGCGGAAAATCAGCTGTGCCTGCCCATTATCCGAAGCCTCGTACGGCTCGTCGCCTGTCGAGACCCTAGCGCTGTTGCAGCGCCAGCCGGATGCCTAAGGCGCAATAGATACCGCCGACAGCCTTGCCTTGCCATCTCAGCACCGTCGGGTTTCGGCGCAGGAATGCACCGAGGCCGCCCGCACCCACGGCGAAAACCACCGTGCTGACGAGGCCCAACAGAACAAAGATGATGCCCAATATCGCCAGTTGAAGCATCACCGATCCGTTTTCAGGCCGCACGAACTGCGGAAGAAATGCGAGGAAGAAAAGCGCGGTCTTGGGATTGAGAACCTCGGTCAAAACAGCCTGCCGAAATGCTTTGGCAGCGGGGATCGCAAGTGCGCCGGCGGCCGGATAGGCCGGCGTTTTCTCGATGATCGCGCGAATGCCGAGATAAATGAGGTAGGCTGCGCCGATGTACTTCACGATGTTGAAAAGCGCCGCCGACGTGGCAATTATCGCCGAAATGCCGACGATCGCCATGAAGGTGTGAACCACGTCGCCGGCCGCGATCCCGGCGCCGGTCGCAATGCCCACCCTGGTTCCGGAACTGGTTGCCCGCGCCACCGTCAGAAGAGTGGCGGGACCCGGGATGAAGACAAAGCCAAGCACAACCGCGACATAAGCTATCAACGTGGCGAGATCGATCATTGGTGGGCTCCGCAACTCTCACCGCCAATGAAGCCACGTCGCGGAACGGAAGGCAATGACCGCTCATCCGCCGATGCTCACGCCGCAAGCTCGGCCTTGCCCGTCACCTTGAGCGCGAAGGCGTAGGTGAAGGCGATTTCCTCCAGTCTTGAAAACCGGCCGGAGGCGCCGGCATGGCCTGAATCCAGGTTGATCTTGAACAGCACCGGATTCCCACCTGTCTTGCGGTCGCGCAGCCGCGCCACCCATTTGGCCGGCTCCCAATAAGTGACGCGCGGGTCGGTCAGGCCGGCCAGCGCCAGGATCGGCGGATAGTCGAGTGCGGCGACATTGTCGTAGGGCGAGTAGGCGGCGATGGTCCGGTAATCCTCCGCCGACGCGATCGGATTGCCCCATTCCGGCCATTCCGGCGGCGTCAGCGGCAAGCTGGCGTCGAGCATGGTGGTGAGCACGTCGACGAAGGGAACCTCGGCGACGATGCCGCCGAAGCATTGCGGCGCCATGTTGGCGACCGCGCCCATCAGCATGCCGCCGGCCGAACCGCCTTGCGCAACGATGCGGTCATGCTGCGTATAGCGTTCGGCGACAAGGTGGTGGGCGGCAGCGACAAAATCGGTGAACGTGTTCATCTTGTTCGCCCGCTTGCCGTCGTCGTACCAGCCATAGCCCTTGTCCTTGCCGCCGCGAACATGGGCTATCGCGTAGACAAAGCCGCGGTCGACCAGCGAAAACAGATTGGTGTTGAACGCGGCGGGTACGGCTATGCCGTAAGATCCGTAGCCGTAAAGCAGGCAAGGGGCGGACCCGTCGAGCGGTGTGTCGCGGTGATGGAGGAGCGAGATCGGCACCAGTTCGCCGTCGGCGGCAGGCGCCATCAGCCGGCGCGTGACGTAGTGCTCCGGGTCGTGGCCGGACGGCACTTCCTGGGTCTTGAGCAGCACCCGCTCGCGGGTGCGCATGTTGTAATCGAAGACCTGCGCCGGGGTCGTCATCGACGAATAGGAAAAGCGCATGATCTCGGTGTCGTATTCGTAGGAGCCGGACAGGCCGAGCGAGAAGGCTTCCTCGTCGAAGGAGATCAGGTGCTCCTCGCCGCTCTTGCGGTCGCGCACGACGATGCGCGGCAGGCCTTCCTTGCGCTCGAGCCGGACCATGTGGTCCTTGAAGCCGATCACCGAAAGGATCAGCCGGCCCGCTTCGTGCGGCACCAGTTCCTGCCAGTTGGCGCGCACCGGATCATGGGCCGGCGCCGTCATGATCTTGAAGTCCTTGGCGCCGTCGGCATTGGTGAGGATGAAGAAGATGTCGCCGCCTTCCTCGAGTTCGTACTGCAGGCCCGTCTGGCGCGCCGCAACCAGCTTCGGCTCTGCGAACGGATCGTCGGCGCTCATGATGCGGTATTCCGAGGTCTCATGGTCGTTGATGCCGATCATGATCCACTCGTTGGAGCGCGTGCCGCCGACATCCATGAAGAAGCCGGGATCGGTCTCCTCGTAGATCAGCCGGTCGTTTTCAGGACCGTCGCCAAGCGCATGGAACAGCACTTTGGAAGGACGGTGGTTGGGGTCGAGGCGGGTGTAGAAAAAACCGTCATTGCCGGCATCCCACACACCGCCGCCGCCGGTGTCCGGGACCCTGTCCGCCAGATCGTTGCCGCCGGCCAGATCGCGGACGCGCAGCGTGTAGAATTCGGAACCCTTGTCGTCGAAGGCCCAGAGCAGCTTGCTGTGGTCGTCCGAATGATCGACGCCGCCCAGGCGGAAATAGGGCTTGCCCTCGGCCTCGGCATCGCCGTCGAGCAATATCTGCTTGTCGCCGCCGTCACGCGCCGTGCGGAAATAACGCGGCTGCTGGCCGCCAAGCTTGAAGGAGGAGCCGTAGGCGTAAGGTCCGTCCTTCATCGGCACGGAAGAATCGTCTTCCTTGATGCGTCCCTTCATTTCCGCGAAAAGCTGCTTCTGCAGTTGGACCGTATCGGCCATCAGCGCCGCCTGGTAAGCATTCTCGGCTTCGAGGTGGGCGCGGATTTGGCCGTCGAGCAGGGACGGATCCCTGAACATCTCTTGCCAATTGGCGGCCCTCAGCCAGCCATAATCGTCCGTCCGCGTTATGCCGTGATGCGTGTCGAAGATCGGCCGCTTCTCCGGCTGCGGCGGCGTGGCGGTCGGAAACACTGGGGTTCTGGTCATTGCGTCTCGCTGTGGAAGCTACTTGAATGGCGAATGAACACGCCGAGCAGCGCGGGTTCAAGGGCTATGATCTATTGTCGTGGTGGCTCGAGAGGACGGGCTGGAGGAGCGGATAACGAATATTTCTTCTCGGACTGCCGCGGTTCTCGCCGTCGCTGCGATGACCCTGCCAGTGCCGGTCAATCTCATGCAACTGCCTTCGCGGCTTGGCAAGTGGCCGATATGGCTGGGTCTACGGAAATACATTACCCCATTTCAATGACACAGCGCACCGCTCCGGCGACGGCTCGCGAGCAACAGTAACGCTTCGCAACCTATGATTTTACTGAATCCGCCGATCATCCAGGCTGTAATGCCGCCGGCAGGGTCAAGCATCGAACTCTATTTACCTGCTGCCGTTTGTGTAATGGCTGCTTGCCGCGGCGTCAGTCGATGCTGGTCTGACCAGAAAAAACGGCAAAGTTACGCTTTGCACGAAAGAGTGAAGCTGAATATGGAAGATTTGACTTGTATCGCTGAATAGACCGAAAGAAGCGAATTGACTTACTTGGCGGCCCGGCCCATTAAGATGCCGCGACGCGAATCGCGGAGGCTTTTTCCTGCACAAGTTCGCGCGATGCCCAACTATCGAAACGGGCGCAAACAGAAACAATTCTCGTTGGGGCCTGAACGCCATGGATATTACCGAAACACCTTCCAGAAACAGTGACGCGCTGATCGAGCTCACCGCCGACGTGGTGGCTGCCTATGTCAGCAACAATCCCGTACCGGTCGGCGAACTGCCGAACCTTATCGCCGATGTCCATGCCGCTCTCGGGCGTGTCGGCGGGGCCGCCGAGCAGCCGCCTGCCGACAAGCAGAAGCCGGCGGTAAATCCGAAGCGGTCGGTGCATGACGACTACATCATCTGTCTCGAAGACGGCAAGAAGTTCAAGTCGCTCAAGCGTCACTTGATGACCCACTATGATCTGACGCCCGACCAGTATCGTGAAAAGTGGAACCTGGACCCGAGCTATCCGATGGTTGCGCCCAATTACGCGGCCGCCCGTTCGCAGCTCGCCAAGAAGATGGGTCTCGGCCGCAAGCGCAAGGGACGCTGACAAGCGGCTCTTCCGGTTTGATACTCAAACGGCGCCTACAGGCGCCGTTTTCGCATTGTGGGGAGACCAAGCTCAGGCCGCCAGTTCTTCATGCCGCCGGCAATTGCCGTCCGGTCAGGCGGTCTGCTTCAGCGCTGCCTCGGCGTCACGCTTGATGCGCTTGACCATCGAGCGAAGACCATTGGCGCGCTGCGGCGACAGGTGCTCGTCAAGTCCGAGTGCCTTCAATGTGGCCTCTGCGTCGGTCCTCTGGATTTCGCTGGCCGGCCGTCCCGAAAACAGCGCCAGCATGATGGCGACCAGGCCGCGCACGATATGCGCGTCGGAATCGCCCTTGAAGGTGATAACGGGGTCGACACCCCCGCCTTGCTCGGTGGTCAGCCAGACCTGGCTGACGCAGCCGGGCACCTTGTTGGCTTGTATGCGTTGCTCGTCGGGAAACGGCGGCAGCGCTTCACCCAGTTCAATCACATAGCGATAGCGGTCTTCCCACTCGTCGAGCAGGGAAAAGTCGTCGCGGATGGTCTGGATCGTCGTCGTCATTCCCCCGGATATAGTCATCCGGCGCTGCCACGTCACGGAAAAAGAGGAGAAACGCCGCAGGTGCCGAGAGCGAGAGCCTTGCGGTTTAGCGATGAATTCGGCCGAAACAGTCTCAGTTCTTCGCCGGCAAGTGCACTTTCGCCGGCAAATCGACTTTCGCCGGCAACACGATTTCCTCGGACACGCTGCCGGTGGTCGTCACCGTATCGGGTTCAGCGGCCTTGTCGTCCAGCATGGCGGCCGCGATCTTGGCGGTCTCCCTGGCCCGGGCGGTGATGGTGTGCATTGCCGATTTGCCGGTCTCGCACACGTCCGGCTTGCGCTCGCAGATGCCGGCGATATCGCCGACGGCTTCGCGCGCCGCAAACAGCGCCTGGAGCGGCCCGACGCTTTCGCGGCCCGCATCATCGGCGCCGACACCCAGCGGCAGCGCCAGAAGCACCAGCGAAAACCAGAAAGCAGCTCTTATCAGAAAGCCCATCTGTCTGTCCTTTATGACGTCATGCATCCGAACCGCACGACCCTTGTACCGCGATACTGACACAGACGCGCAAAGGACGGCTTGTCCCGAAAGCAACAGTTTTCCTTAAATTTTAGGTAGATTCGAAACGAAGCGTTTTGAAGTTCATTTGCCTCGAACGGCTCAGATTTTATTCAGCAAATGATAACCATCCAACCTATTGTTTTTCATTATCATTTTCTTAATCGGCGACAGTTTGATGCCATCGGTCGTAGGTGCAGGCGCGGGCGGTGTGGATAACGCTCCGTTTACTATGGCGGCAATTGCCCCGGTTTTTCCCCGCCGGTATCCCGATATTTGCAGCCTGCCGGGGGACCATCGGCCCAGCCTTATCCATTCCTTAAACGCTGGATGCGAGTTTCGGAATCGACAAAAGCCGCCTGCAAAGCAGGGCCGTTCACGACCGGGTGCGTTGAGTTGAGTGCGATCAAGGCCAGATACGCCGAGTTGCCGGGCGCGATAGCCGCCGGTTGCGAACGGATGGTTCATCCGTCCGTGCTCGGCCAGAGCGATCGTCGCCGCCACAGTCGGTTCATTGGCGCCATGCTGGCGGCTCCTTTCTTCAGCGCGGGTGCAGCGGTGACGCTGGTCACGTCGGGCATGGGCGCGGCCGTGACCGTGGCTGCCATCTTTGCGGCGTTCGGCCTTTGCTGGTTCGCCGCCCTGCTGGTGGCTGCATCGGGCAAGATGACCCTGGCCGGCCAACTCGCCTTGGTCGTCGGCAGCGTTGCCCTCGGTGCCCTTATCGCTGCCGCCGGCGGTGTGGCCTCGCCGGTTGCCTTGCTCGCGGTGGCGGTGCCGTTTGAAGCGTGGTGGATCGGCCAGTCGCGCCGTGCCGTGATCTGGGGCGCCATATCGGCCTTTGTCGCAGTCTTGCTGCAGCCTTTAGCCGGTTCCGTCTTGCCGCTCGACCAGACCGAAATCGCCGCATGGCACTGGCTGGTACCACTGGCCTGGGCACTCACGCTCATTCCGCGTATCGCTCCGCTTCGCGGCGCCGCCAGCGCACAGTTCGATCCGGCCGGCAGCCACCGGCTCGAAGACCTCATCGACGCCGTCGTGCTGCGAATCGCGGCGCATGGCGAGGTTCTGGACGTCTCGGCTAAGGCACGCACTATGCTGCGGCTGCCACCGGAGCTGCTTTTCGGCACCGGACTTTTCGATCGCATCCATCTGTCCGACCGCGTCCCGTATCTCAGTGCGCTGGCCGATATGCGCGATGGCGCCCTGTCGCGCCGGCTCGACCTTCGCGTACGGCTGCCGCAGAGCAGTGGCGTGACGGCCGACAATTACCGGCCGTTCTCGCTCGAGATGATGCGCGCGCCGGGGCAGGAGACTGTCTTTACGCTTCTTCTGCGCGAGAACGACGAACTGGCCGGACTGCGCCAGGAGCTTGCCGCCGCCAATGAGGCGGCTGCCTCCGCCGAGGTGGCGAAAGGACGCTTCCTTGCCGTCGTCAGCCATGAGTTGCGCACCCCGCTCAATGCCATCATCGGCTTTTCCGACATGTTGCTGCACGAGATGTTCGGCAGCTTCAAGGATCCGCGCCAGAAGGAATATGTCGGGCTGGTCAGGGATTCGGGCCAGCACCTGCTCGCCGTCGTCACCTCGATACTCGACGTATCGCGGATCGAATCGGGCGCCTACGCGACCGAACCGGAACCGTTCCGCTTCCGCGAAGCGGTCGAGATGTGCCAATCGATGATGCGCCTGCAAGCCGAGGCAAAGGCCATCGATCTGCAGGCCCAGATCGCGCCGGACGCAGGCGAAATAAATGCCGACCGTCGCGCCGTGCAGCAGATCCTGATCAATCTCGTCTCTAACGCGATCAAGTTCACGCCCGAAGGCGGCAATGTCGTCATCGGCGCCAAGCGCATCGGCTCGCGGCTGCATTTCTGGGTCCGGGATACTGGCATCGGCATCGCCGAGGAAGATTTCGCCAATCTCGGCAAGCCGTTCATGCAGATCCAGAACGACTATACCCGCCGTTTCGAAGGCACAGGCCTCGGGCTCTCGCTGGTGAAGGGGCTGGTGGCGCTGCACGAGGGCACCATGTCGATCGAAAGCATGCCGGGCGAGGGCACTACGGTGACGATCAGCCTTCCCGTGAGCGGCCCGACGGGCCGCTCGGCGGAGAAGGCCGGCGTGGTGCCGATGTCCGCGGCCAAAGCCAGAGCGGACGGTGGCAAGGGGGAGAGCAATGGGTCGCTCCGCAAAACAGCCTAAGGCGGTCAAACGCCGCGGCAATGCCTTCGAGCACGGAGCTATGGCTCTGGGCAGCCTGATCTCGCGCAATCCTGTTGTGGTCGGCGGCTCCACCGCATTCCTGGTGACGCTGTTCTACGTCTCGGCGAACGCGCTTTGGTACCAGCCATTTCCGCATGCCGGCGCGTTTTTCGCCACCAGGAGTATCGAGCGCTTTCCCCGGGCGGACAGCGACGAGCCCGAAACCACCATCAATATCGTGCGTCCGGCCGCTGCGCCGATCAAGAGCGACCCGGTCGTCGAACAGGTCCAGGGCATTTTGAAGGATCTCGATTTCTATTCCGGCACCGTGGACGGGATTCCCGGACCGAATACGCGCAAGGCCATCCAGGCCTATCAGCAGAAGGTCGGATTGAATGCCTCCGGCGAGATCGACAGCGTCCTGCTGGATCAACTGGGTGCCACGCCGACGACCGCAGCCGTGGTTCCGCATCCCGTGCCGCGGCCGGTCGAAACGGTCGCTGTTCCAGCCGCCATTCCAGCGTCCGCACCGGCAAATGCGGTGGCGCCGGATCCCCGCATCGTCAAGATCCAGGCCGGACTGAAAGCGTTCGGCAATGACGACATTCAATTGGATGGCGTCGTAGGCGCGCGCACCAAGGCCGCGATCAAGGAATTCCAGGCGCTGTTCGGCTTGCCGGAGACCGGCGAGCCAGACGAGATCGTCTACGTCAAGATGCGCGAGATCGGCCTGACCAACTAAGGGTCGTGACGGCCGCTCGCCGGTCGCTCGGCAAAGACCGGTTACGGTTTTCCGGCCAATGCTGTAAGGACCGCCGCATGTCCAGGAATTCTCCATGCGGGTAACCACCGATCTGTGGGTGTCGGCGCTGTTGCGCCGGGTTTTCAGCGCCGGCGGCTTTGCCGCCGTGGTCAAGCGCGGCGCGACGGAAGCCGGCGCGGTTTTCGTGCTGGCGCGGGGCAGGCTGGGGGAGATAGCGCTGTTCGGGCCGGCGCCGCAGACGAGTTACGATTCAGCCAGGCCGGACGACCGTTTTTTCAGCCTGCTTGGCGAAGGCGACGATGCCGCCATCTTCGACGCGCGGCTGGAGCGCGAGAAGAGATTCGATCCGGATATCTGGGTGGTCGAGATCGAGGCGGGCGCCATTCCCGTCGAGGAGCTTATCTCGGTCAAGGCGTCGTAACGGCAAGCCTTCAGATGCGACGCGCCTTTGGGGTGGCGGCTATATCGGCGCTGTTCGGCTTGCGCAGGTCGGCATTTGCGGCGACGCGCCCAGGCTTGCGAACAATTTTCGATACGGTGTCGGCCTTCCAGCCGCGGAGCCTGTCCAACGCCGCGTCGCGGTGCAGCAGGCGGTAGCGGTCGAGGAAGATGCGGATCGCCTGCGGGTGCGGAAACTCGGTCGGATAGATGGCCGCCGTGATCAGGAACGCCTTGTCTTCACTAAGGTCGAGCGCGCGCAAGGCGGCCAGCAGCGGTGTGTAATTGTGGCTCGCGGTGAGCGTCCGCGCCGTTGAAAAATCGACTTCGAGCGCATCGGCGAGCGCTGTCTGGAAGAATGCCGCATTGCCGGTCAGCGCGGTCTCGCGCAGCTTGACATAGGTTTGTGGCTCGACGAACGGACTGATGGCGGCGCCGCTCTCGGCGCGCATCATGGATCGCAGCCTGCGGCGTACAGTTTCAGCGGCATCGGAAGCCTCTTGCCTGTTGACCTCGCCCGCAACCACTTCGGCGTTTTCGGACGCGGCTTTGGCGGTTGTTTCCGGCTGCTGCTGCGACCGCACCAGCGTCGGCCTTTCGAGCACTTTGATGAGATCCGCGATCGTTTGATTGAGATCCTTGCGGCGGGCAATGGCACGGGCATGCGGCAGGCCGTGACGCCCGATCAGCGCGATCAGGTCGACGTCGCTGAGGGCGCGCGAGCGGATCAGCAGCGGAGCGGCGATGTCGACCCGCTCCTGGCAAAGCCGCCGCACCAGCGCGGCAGGTGCATATTCGCATTCGGAAAGGGCTGCCGCGACGTAGCGGCGCGATTCGACCGAGACATTCTCGAAAAGCGGCAGCGTCAGGTCTTCGAGCTGCGCGATTTCCCGGCGCGAAGGGCGGGTGAGCGAGCAGAACGCCGATACCGCGGCGCGAAACAGCCTTTCGGCCTTTCCCGATTCAGCTCCTGCTGCGATTTGCCTGAAATCCGAAGCTGACACGAAGGATACGCCCGACACTCGACACGATCTGGACAGCGCTCTGCCGGGCTGTACCGGTTTCGCGTTTCCCAAGAACAAAGATCAATTTAGCGGCGATCCGTTAGCGCTCCGTTAACCTACTACCTTCTTAATCGACTATGGAGGCGTTGCGTTGTGCTCCGGGGCAACCGAGAGGAATACGCGAACCATGGGCATGGTACTGTCTTTCGTGCCGCGAACGGCGGCAACCAATCGAGCACAACAAGCCGCGCCGGCGGCAGTGATCATCTTTCCCGGGGTGCGCTACGAGCAGCGGCCGCTGACGGGCGAAACGCGGCCGGCCGGCCCCGACAAGCCGGGACCTTCGGGAACATTGCCGGTACCGCATCACTGAGCATCGGAACCGGCTTAAAAATCCTGCAGTTCGCAGGAACTCTGTTCGAGAAACCGCGAGACGATCGGCTTCCAGCTGTCGTCGGGCACGAACGAACGGACGACGAATACGCCTTCCTCTATCGGCGCCTCGACGAAGATGGCCCCTTGCAGTTCCTCGGGAAGATCCTTGCGGACCTCGATCATCTGGGCCGGCGTCAGCACAACGGTGTCGAGCACGCCTGCGGTCGCGCTGTGGTCGTTGAACGAGTAGATGTTGTGGCCGCCGCGGTCGTAGACCGATATCGACCAGAACGGCACCTTTCCCGGTGCCTTGACCCGCATCATCCCCTCGGCAAGATCGAAGCGGCATGCCGCCGCATAAAACAGCGGATCGACCGATTTCACCACCGGCGCGCCGCCGGCTTCCGCGTCGAGCCTGGTCATCTTGTAGAGATCCGAAGCCATGGCCAATCGCGACCAGGCGTCGCGTTCGGAAAACTCGGGGACGAGCAGCAGCACGATGATGTGCACGATGCCGGCGCCGAGCAGGCCGAGCAGCACGGCATGCAGCAGGCTACGCATTGCAGCCGACCTTCTGGATCTGCGGCAGCGTGACGTCCGAGAGACCGGTGCTGCTGGCGATCGGCGTGTCGTAGAACGTAAGCACCAAGTACATCTTGCCGGCGCCGCTGGTCAGCAGCCAGTTGCCGGGCACAGGGCGGCTGCCGACGGAAATGACCACCGAATTGTCGGCCTGGCGCAGCACTTGATAGGACTGCAGCGCAGCCGGCCTCGGCTTGCCGGTCTCGACCACGCCAAGCGACTGGTCGGCGGCATAAAGCGTCCAGAACCGGGCGGTGGGAAAGCCGCCCGCAATCTTGTAGGCACATTGCCGCTTGAGCTGTTCGCCGCCGGAATCGCGCTCGGCGATGAAGGACAGTCCTTCCGCCTGTCCGAGCGCCAGCACGCCTTCGCGAGCCACGCGGGCCTTCGAATAGGGATCTGCCGTCGGCGTGCCGATATCGGGGAAGGCGGTCCATTGGCCGATCCTGATGGCGCCGACGCCATCCTGCAGCTTCAGTGCATACCAGACGCTGCCGCCACCGCCGACGACGGCTATGGCAAGCGAAAGCAGTGTCAGGAAGGCGTTCTTGAGCATGAGGAGGCAGGGAACCGAAGGCCGGGACTGAAAGATTGCCGCTCGGGGATATCGCGGCGCAGGGCCTTGTGGCAAGCGGCCCTGTGGAATTGACCGCTCAGAGCGCCGACAGGGTCTCCGGCGCAGCGGGCGCGTCGAGCACGGGTGCCGCCTGGAACAGCTTCGTGAGTTCCTTCAGGGTCTGGGTGGTCCGGCTGGACAGCACCGGCGGACGCTCGGCGGCGGCATCGGCTGCTGCCTGTTCGGCGCTCTTCTTCTCCGCTTCCTCGGCCTTGGCAGCGATTTCGGCATCGACGAAGGGGTGATCGAGGCCGGGGATCGGTCTGAGGTCGATATTCTGGTGCGCATAGAGCATCAGGCGCTGCCACACCATGGCCGGCAGCGTGCCGCCGGTCATCTTGTTGGTCGCGGTGAAGTCGTCATTACCGAGCCAGACGGCGGCCGTGTAGTTGCCGGTAAAGCCGACAAACCAGGCATCGCGGTAGGACTGGGTCGTGCCGGTCTTGCCGGCGACGACGATGTTTGGAAGGGCTGCGCGCCGGGCAGTGCCGATCACCGGCACCGCCGCCAGCATGGTGTTCATGTATTTGAGCGCCTGCTCCGATAGCACCCGGTGCGGCGGCGGCGCATCCTTGGCGAAGTCGTAGACCACCTCGCCGGTACGGGTGAAGAGTTGGCTGACGCCGTGCCGGGTTCCGGCAAAGCCGTTCTGGGCAAACACGCTGTAACCCGTTGCCTGGTCCATCACGGTCATGCCCGACGTGCCGAGCACCATGGTCTTGTGCGATTCAAGCGGCGACTCGACGCCCATCGCCTCGGCCATCGCCTTGATCGGCTTGATGCCGAGATAATCCTTGGCCAGCCGCACCGGCACCGTGTTGATCGATTTGGCCATCGCCGTGATCAGCGTGACGTTGCCGGCCGACCCGCCATTGTAATTGTGGGGCGACCAGCTGCCCCAGGAGATGGGTCCGCCGGAAACCACCGAATCCGGCGTGAAGCCATGCTCCATCGCCGTCGCATAGACATAGGGCTTGAACGAGGAGCCGGTCTGGCGAAGCGCTTTGGTGGCGCGGTTGAACTGGCTGGCGCCGTAGTCGCGGCCGCCGACGATCGCCCTGACCGCGCCATTGGTCTCGATGACGACGATGGCGCCCTCGGTGACGTTGTATTCCTTGCCGAACTGGCGGAGGTGGAACTCCATCGATTCTTCGGCCGCCTTCTGGATGTTGGCATCGAAGGTGGTGTGGGCGACAAGCGAGTGCGGGCCACCTTTGGCGGCGATCTTCTTGACCTCGTCGAAGGCCCAGTCGAGGTAATAGTCGGGGCTCTTCTGCTCGCCGCGGTCGACGATTTCGGCCGGGTGCAGCCTTGCCTGCAGCACCTGGCCTTCGGTCATGAAGCCGGAATCGACCAGATTGGACAGCACCACGTTGGCCCGCGCCCGGGCGGCGGGCAGGTTTATGTGCGGCGCATATTTGGTCGGCGCCTTGAACAGGCCGGCCAGCATCGCCGCCTCGGCAAGGTTCAGGTCCTTGACGCTCTTGCCGAAATAGAAATCGGCTGCCGCCTCGATGCCGAAGGTGCCGCCGCCCATATAGGCGCGGTCGAGGTAAAGCTGCAGGATTTCCTTCTTCGACAGATTGGCTTCGAGCCACAGCGACAGGAACGCTTCCTTGATCTTGCGCTCGAACGTCCGCTCATTGGTCAGGAACAGGTTCTTGGCCAGCTGCTGGGTGATGCTCGAGCCACCCTGGACGACGGAATTTGCCCGCACATTCTCGAATATGGCGCGCGACAGGCCGAGCACATCGATGCCGTAATGGTCGAAGAAACGGCGGTCTTCGGTCGCCAGCACCGCCTTGATGACATGGTCGGGCATCTCGTCGACCGGCACCGAATCGCGCTGGATGATGCCGCGCTGGCCGATCTCGTTGCCGTAGCGGTCGAGGAAGGTGACGGCGAAGTCGCCTTGCGTGCGCCAGTCGCCGGCGGTTATCTGGAAGGCCGGCAAGGCCAGCGCCAAAAGCACGACGATGCCGCCGGCACCGAGCGTAAAGCCTTCACTCAACAGTTCGATCAGGCCACGGCGCCAGCCGCCGACGCGGAAACGCCGCGAGAAGATGGTCGCCGCTTCCCAGAACTGGCGCGCCCTGAAGCCGATTTCGTAGACCGAGGAATCGATCCATGCATCCACCGCCAGCAGCCTTGCGGCGATCGGACCTCTTCTCTTGCGTGGTTCCAAAGGACTGGCCATTCCAGGATCCGGCTGCGGCGATGCCGCCAACTGAGAAACCGCATACCGGCAATTTCACGGCGGCGCGCCGCTATGACTATTCGTCCATTTTGGCGCTGCCTACAAGGACGATGAAGATAAGGGCGATGAAGATAAGCGGGAGGTTTGTCGAGGGGAAGACGGCTCCCGTGCGGCGTCAGCGCAGGATGCTGACTGTCCTGCGCGAGTAGGTGGTGTCGTTGATCTGGGCGAGCATGAAGGCCGCTACGTCGGCCCGCGCCAGTGTCGGCAGCAGCGATGCCGCCCGGATGCCATTGCCATGGCGGAATTCACCCGTTGCCGCCCCATTGCTCAGCTTGGGCGGCCGCACGATGGTCCAGCCGAGACTGGATTGAACGACCAGGCTTTCCTTCACCTCATGGTCCGTCACCTCATGGCGCAGCACCAATGGCACGATGATGTTGCCCAACAGGAGGCCTAGTTGCCGCCGGCCGTCGCGAACGCCAAGGAATGAAAGATAGATGAGCCGTTCGGGGCCGGCCTGCTGCATCGCCGCGACGATGAAGCCGATGCCGGCAACGACGGCCGGATCGCGTTTCAGCGGCACGCCCACCCCAAGACAGCTGAAAACCGCATCATACCTAACAACGGCGCGTTCGACTGCCTGCCGATCGGCGACGTTTCCGACGATCACCTTGAGATTTTCGTGGCTGATGGCAAGCTTGCCCGGCGTGCGGACGAAGGCGGTCACCGCATGGCCCTTCGCCAACGCCGCCGAGACAAGCAGTCGACCCGTCGCACCGGAAGCGCCGAAGATCAGCAGTTTCATCGTCCGCTCCTGGAAACCGTTAGCCCCGCTTACGCCCGGCGACGAAGGCGACAGGCGCCCCGGTCGGGCCGGGCAGCAACCGGCTGTCGGCATAGCCGCTCTGATCGACCAGGTCCTGGGCTGCGCCCTTTTCAAAGACCGTGCCGCCCCACATTGTGGTGCGGAAGCGGGCGAGGGCGTCTCCCAGTGCATCCGGTCCAGGATTGACCATTGCCAGCAGCAGCCAGCCGCCGGGCCGCAACGCGGCGTGGCTGCGCTTGACGATGGCCCTGACATCCGGCTCGGGGATGAAGGCGCTTGGTACGAAAACAAGGTCGAACGCGTCCGTGTCCGCGATATCCTGGCCCAGCCCGGTGTGCAGTTCGATGCGATGTTCGAGCCCGGCTGCCCTGACGTTGGCAGCGGCCTGCGCGATGGCTTCAGGCAAGGGATCGACACCGACCGCCTTCAGGCCGGGCCATTGCCGCAGCATCGACACCGACAGGGCGCCGACGCCGACGCCGATATCCAGGAAGGCTGCGCCCGGTGCGGCGAGCCTCTCCGGCAAACCGGCCAGTTGTGGCGCGATCAGCCGCTTCAGCAACGCCGGGAAGCCAGATGAAACGTCGCCGAAGGCCTGGCGTAAACGGGCTTCCAGGGCCTCGACGCTTTCGGAGGAGCGCGACAGCAGCTTGCCACCTGAAAGCAGGTCGACCCGGATGCTGGCCAGCACCGGCGTAAGTTCGATGACGCCAGCACTTGCCACGACGTCGGAGGCGCCGAGTTCGGCAAGCACGGCCCCTGTGCGCCGGGCCACACTGCCCTCGAGTGGCGTGCCGGAAATACGCGCCTCCATCGCCAAACCGAGCGCCACCAACGCATTGGCCGACGTCGCGTGCCGCGCCACCATCGTTCGCAAACCTTCGATATCCATCGATCGCTTCCCTGAATTGGATCAGGCCTATTCTCGCGCGGACGTCAAATTCAGGCGATTTGCAATTTCCGCGCATGCTTGTGCAAAACTGCACAGGTGCGCGGCGAGGAATTGATCTAGACTAGGTTCGTGACCAAGACCGGCGAACCGGACTGGAACGATTTGCGCTACTTTCTCGCTGCCGCCCGCGCGGGAACGTTGTCGGGAGCAGCGCGCGTGCTCGGCGTGCGTCACACGACGATCAGCCGGCGCCTTGCTGCTCTTGAGGCGGCACTCGGGGTTTCGCTTGTCGTGCGAACGCGGCAAGGCATCGAGATCACGCCGCTTGGCCAGACATTGCTGCCGCTCGGTGATGACCTTGAACGTACCATGCAAGCACTGACGGCGCTTGTGCGTTCGGGCAAGAATAGCGTTCGGCTGGCACTGCCGTCGGGCTTCAGCCCCCTTTTTGCCGAGCGTATGGCCGGGTTCCATAAGACCCACCCCGATATCAATCTTGAACTGACGAGCGGCAGCAGGCCCGTGGACCTGCAGCACGGCGAGGCCGACCTAGCGGTCAGGATCGGCACCGTCGCCGCAGACGATTTGATCGCGCAGAAGCTTTGTGTTGCGGGCTGGTCGATCTATGCGTCCCAGCGCTATCTCGACCGTCACCCAATGCCCATCGACCCTCGCCAGTTGGCCGGACACGAGATCATTGGATTTCACGCAAGCCTTGCCGGCGTCCCCGGCGCCAAATGGGTTGAGGCGCACGGCGCCGGCGCGACAATTGTCCTTCGCGTTGCCGAAATGACGGAAATGTTGGCGGCGGCTCTGAGTGGCGCCGGTCTGGCGGTAATGCCCTGCATGTTGGCCGAAGCTGAACCGCGGATGGTGCGCCTTGCCCCCGACATTCTCGGCAGTCATCCGGTGTCGCTTGTCTATCGCCGTGAAATCGGGGCGGAGGCGCCGGTGCGCGCCGTCATCCGCTTCGTTTCTACCATCATCAAGGACCATGCCGAGGTGATCAGCGGCGAAACCCAGTAGGGGCATGGTGCAGCCGCTTGCGCGAGGTGCCGAGGATTGGCAGTCGTCACACGGGACGCTTGTCCCGCTCTTTGCGGGTCGCACCGTATCGTCCGGCGTTGGTCCTCTCGGAAGACTCGCTGGATACTCGATTTGCGGGAGCGCCAGAGAATCTTGCGATCCGCGATAATATTAACAGGTATTATTTCTGCCAGGTCTCTCACCACAGTTGGGTCATGCCAAATGCCTGAGAATTGAATTTCCGCTGTGAAACACCTATCTTACAGTGAAATTCACGTTTTCGACTTTAGCTGCAAGGAGATTTTACCGATGGCCCAAGGCAATCAGAACATCATGGGAAAATCTGAGGCTCGCTTCATGGAAAATCAAAAGAAGACGGCGGAGCGGAACAAAGCAACTGCCGAATATCTCTCGGAGGCGAAGGCCAGGACCATCAAGACGGCAAGGCTGAGGGAATTGCGACTGGCCAAGGAAGAGGCGGACCGCGCGGCGGCGGCTCTGAATCCGGTCGCGCCGAAGAAGAAGCGGGCGTCGCGGGCACTCAAGCAGGCCGTATCCGCATCGACGCAGGCGAAATCATGAGCCTGACATTTCACAATCCCAGCCGCAGCTAGGAAGCAAACGCATCCGCTTCGTCTGCCGCGGCGTCGCGCATCCCAGGAGCAGGGCTTATTGCCGAGATCATGAAGGTTCATAATCCGCATGAGACGCGCTGATTCGCGCTTTGCCGGGATGCCTTCATGCAACGCAGCTACGCAGCCGGGAGGTCGACGCGACGGGCGAAGGGAAAGACGATGACCGCGCCGGCCGTCGAATTGCAGAGGGCCATATTCGAGGCAGTGAACGGCGATCCCCACCTGTCGGCGGCACTGGGCGATGCAAGATTGTTCGACCATGCGCCGGAAAATGTTGCGTTCCCCCACATGACCTTCGGCCGCACCAGCGTCTACGATGGGGCAACGGGGATGGAGAACGACGCAGAACAGTTGCTGACGTTGCATGTCTGGTCGAAATCAGAGGCCAGCAAGGAAACCAATGACATCATGGACCTTGTTAGCACCCGCCTGCGCGATACGGCTCTCTCGCTCGGCGAACATCGCCGCGCCTACCTCAAGCTCGAATTCGCCGAAGCCCGCTACGACGAGGACCTTTCGGCCCATCACGGGCTGCTGCGCTTCCGCGCCGTGATCAAGGACGAGGGCTGACCACCGGGCACTTTTTGCAAATCGGGCAATTTTGTTCTTGCTTTGTGCCGGCAGCTATGCTACTAATTCCCCTATGGTGCTGATGGCGCCAGCGACCCGCCGCAGAGGCGGGTTTTTTGTTTCAGGTTCGGTTCGCCTGAACTGCCATCGGTTGCCTTGGGCCGGATGCTTCGTCCTCCCAAATGGTCCTGCCCGCCAGATGATGCCGGTTGTCGGCGAAGGATTGGAGGGCTAGGTTAAACATTGGCGATTTCGCGGAGCCGGGCGGCGAAATGGCAATCCGGTAATCTCGCGCTTCAGGGGTGTGGCGGGCATGCATTCGAGCGTTCACCGTTCATATCACGTTCAGCACCGGCGCGTTAGAACGCTGACCATGAAAACCCTTCGCTCCCACTTCCGGACCGCGGCACTGGCGCTCGCAGCCGCCGGTCTGCTTGCGTCGCAAGCGATGGCGATCCCCGTTGTCGTGCCCGAGCAGCCGCAGCCGGTCGTCCTGGCCGCCTCCGACTGCTACGCGATCGGCCAGCAGGTGGCCGAGCAGAATGGCGGCACCTTGGCCAAGGCCTCGCAGTCGACACGCGGCGGCCAGCCGGTCTGCGTCATCGTCGTGCTCGTTCCGGGCAAGGACGGGCAGCGTCCTCGTCGCTCGGAGATCGTCGTTCCGCTGAACTGAACCGTGCCGTTTCCCAGTCTGCCGGAATCGGCCTATATCTGAACAGCTTCAACAGGCCTTCCGCATGCGCGTACTCGTCGTCGAAGATGACAAGGATCTCAACCGGCAGATCGGCGATGCGCTGGTCGATGCCGGCTATGTCGTCGACCGCGCTTTCGACGGCGAGGAAGGGCTTTTTCTCGGCGACACCGAGCCCTACGATGCCGCGGTGCTCGATATCGGCCTGCCGCAGATGGACGGCATCAGCGTGGTCGAACGCTGGCGGCGCGGCGGCCGCAAGATGCCGGTGCTGATCCTGACGGCACGCGACCGCTGGAGCGACAAGGTTGCCGGCATCGACGCCGGCGCCGACGACTACGTCACCAAACCCTTCCACATCGAGGAAATCCTGGCCAGGGTGCGGGCCTTGATCCGGCGTGCTGCCGGGCACGCTTCGTCCGAACTGACCTGCGGGCCGCTCCGCCTCGACACCAAGGCCTCCAAGGCCGACGTCGACGGCGTGCCGCTGAAGCTGACCTCGCACGAATTCCGCTTGCTTGCCTATTTGATGCACCACATGGGCGAGGTGGTGTCCCGGACCGAGCTGGTCGAGCATCTCTACGACCAGGATTTCGACCGCGATTCCAACACGATCGAGGTCTTTGTCGGACGGCTTCGCAAGAAGATGGGCATCGACATGATCGAAACTGTTCGCGGCATGGGCTACCGCATGCGTAAGCCGGAGGCGTAACGCGGAACCGCTGCCTACAAAACCCGCCGTCTCGAACACGCCGTCGCTGCGGTCATGGCCGCGTTCGGTGGCGTTTCGCGTCATCGCCTTTTCCACGGTCTGGGCGATCCTCACTCTGGTCGTCATCTTCACCTTGATCACCACGCTCTATCGCCAGGCCAGCGAGCGCGGTTTCGACAGCCTGCTTTCGGCGCATCTGTTCAACCTGATCGGCTCGGTCGGCGTTTCCGAAAGCGGCCAATTGACCGGCGCCCCCGACCTTGGTGATTTGAGGTTCTCGGAACCGAATTCCGGCTGGTACTGGTCGGTCGAGCCTGCGTCGGAAGGCGTGCACGGCGATCTCCATTCATCGTCGATGACCAAGGCGATCCCGTCGCCAAGCGTTGCCGACGTGCCCTTCAATGCCAGCTTCCAGCGCAGCTATTCAGCGGACGGCATCGAAGGCGAGCAGTTGGAGGTGTTCGAGAGCGAGTTCGTGCTCGATGCGAAAAACCGCGCCGCGCGCTTCCGCGTCATGGGCAACCAGACCGAGCTCGAGCAGGAAATCGCCACCTTCCAGCGGCGCCTTTTGACCTATCTGTCGCTGTTCGGCGTCGGCATGATCGCCATCAATGCGATTGCCATCCTGCTCGGCCTGCAGCCGCTGCGCCGGGTCAGGAATGCGCTTGCCATGGTGCGCGAAGGAACCGCGCAGCGCCTAGACGGCCGTTTCCCGGCCGAGATCGAGCCGCTCGCCAACGAGACCAATGCGCTGATCGAGAACAACAGGCGTATCGTCGAGCGGTCGCGCACGCAGGTCGGCAACTTGGCTCACTCGCTGAAGACGCCGCTTGCCGTGCTGCTCAACGAGGGACGGGCGCTGGGTGGCGCCAAGGGCCAGCTGATCGCCGAGCAGGCCGCTTCCATGCAAAAGCAAGTGGACCATTATCTGCAACGTGCCCGCGTCGCCGCGCAGCGCGACAGCCTCGTCTACCGTACGCCGGTGGCGCCGCTGGTCCAGCGCATGGTTCGGGTGCTGCAGAAGCTCAACCCGCAGACGGCGCTGTCGCTCTCACTGCCGGCCACCGACATCGTCTTTGCCGGCGAACGCGAGGACCTGGAGGAGCTGCTCGGCAATCTGCTCGACAATGCGATGAAATGGGCAAGGAGCGCGGTCGCCGTTTCGGTCAAGCCAATCTCCAGCAAGGGTGGCGCTGGCACGGAAGGCGCAGCCAGCCTGTTCGAGATCAGCATCGAGGATGACGGCCCCGGCATTCCCGACGACAAGGCGCGCGAGGTGTTGCAGCGCGGCCGGCGTCTCGACGAGACAAAACCGGGCAGCGGGCTCGGACTTGCCATTGTCGCCGACCTTGTCAACGAGTATGGAGGCTCTCTGGCGCTGGAACGATCCGTCATGGGTGGATTGAAGGCGATGGTTCGATTGCGGAGCCTTCAGTAATGCTTTTCCAGATTGCTTTTCCAGGTGGCCGGCTGCGGCCAAATTTCCGACAAACATCGACATTATGGCCGCGCCAGCTGCTGACAGCGCGGCGGTCCAGCTCAAGAAAGCCGGTATTGGCATGAAGATTCGCGTCGCGCTCGTTTCCGCCCTGCTCGCCGTCTCCGGCTGCACAACGCTCGGCAAGGGCCCGGCCGTTACGGTGACGCCGGCCGCGACGCCCCCCAGCGGCGCCAAGGTGGCGACGACGATCATCTCCGCCATGGGCGGCGGCCTCGTCGGCGGCTCTATCGGCGCCGGCCTGAGCGAGACCGAGAAGCGCAGCGCGCTCGAGGCGGAATACAAGGCGCTTGAATACACGGCGAGCGGCCAGAAAGTGGCTTGGAAGAGCGACGGTTCGGCCCATCGCGGCGAAGTGGTCGCCGCCCAGCCCTATCGCGTCGGCTCGCAGGACTGCCGGCAATACACCCATACGGTGTTTACCGGCACCGCCGGCGCCACCGCGCGCGGAACCGCCTGCCGCAATGCCGACGGCAGCTGGACGCCGCTGACGTAGCTGGCCGGCCGTCGATCCGCCGATTCCGGTCCGGCACTAAAGCGCGTCGCGTTCGACCGGCCTCATGCGACGCGCTTTAGGTTCTTGTTTTGATGCATGGTCGTTATCGCAAAACCGCTGCACACTTTTGCGCGACATGCATTATCGATCGGAGCGGCCCCGCCAAAGCGTCGCAGCACGCTTGTGTTGGCAGGGCAAGGGTCTCGTTCTATTGGAAGAGCCATGCTGTTCTGGGTCATAGCCGCAATCCTTACGCTGGGCGCAAGCCTGGCGGTGCTGCTGCCCTTGGCCGGCGGATCGAAGAACGCGTCCGCTGCCGGCGATCACGATCTTGAAGTCTATCGCGACCAGCTGGCCGAGCTTGACCGCGATATGGCGCGTGGCCTGATCCAGCCAATGGAGGCCGAAGAGGCACGCGCCGAAATCGCCCGCCGCATCCTTCGCCTGAGCAATGCCGGCCACGCCGACGACACGGCGACGCAGCCGTCGCGGTCGACAAGGCTGGTGGCGACCGCGGCCGTGCTGCTGGTTCCGCTGGTCAGCTGGGGCCTCTATGGCCAGCTCGGCTCACCCGACCTGCCGTCGCAGCCGCTCAGCGAACGCCTGGCCAAGAACCCCGCCGACAGCTCGGTCGACGAGCTGATAGCCCGCGCCGAGGCGCACCTGGCGGCCAACCCATCCGATGGCCGCGGCTGGGACGTGCTGGCGCCGGTCTATCTGCGCATGCAGCGATACGCCGATGCGGTGACCGCCTATCGCAACGCCATCCGCCTCGACGGCGACAGCGCCGCCCGCCAGGCGGGTCTTGGCGAGGCGATCGCCAATGCGGCCGGCGGCATTGTCTCCGCCGAAGCGCAGGCGGCTTTCGAGGCGGCGTTGAAGCTCGATCCGGCCAATCCGAAGGCCTCGTTCTATCTCGCCATGGGCATGGCACAGGAAGGCCGCATAGCTGAAGCCACGGCGACCTGGCAAAAGATGCTTGCCGCCTTGCCGCAGGGCTCGCGGTGGCGCGGCGCCGTCGAGCAGGCGCTGGCCGAATCCGCCGCCCGCAGCGTCGCTTCGGAGGCGCCCGCGAAAGGGCCGACCGCCGAGGATATCGATGCTGCCTCCTCGATGTCGCCGCAGGACCGGCAAGCCATGATCAGCACCATGGTTGCCGGCCTCGACGAAAGGCTTCGGCAAAATCCGCGCGACGAGGAAGGGTGGATGCAGCTCGTTCGTTCCTATGCCGTACTGGGCAAGACCGATCAGGCGCGTGACGCGCTCAATCGCGGTATCGCCGTCTTTGGCGCGGACAGCGACCAGGCCAGGAAATTCACCGCCTTTGCCGCCTCGCTTGGCGTGACGGCGACGGAGTAGACGATGACGCGCAAGCAGAAACGACTGTCGGTGATCGCAGCGGGGTTGGGGTTTCTCGGTGTTGCCACAGGGCTGACCTTCTATGCGCTTGGCCAGAAGGCCTCCTATTTCTACATGCCGGCCGATCTGGCCACCGCCAGCCTTCAGCCGGGCCAGCGCATCAGGCTCGGCGGTCTCGTCGAAAAAGGTACGGTCGAGCGTAGCCAAGGCGCCACCGTCGCCTTTTCGGTGACCGACAACCAGAAGGACGTCAAGGTCACCTATACCGGCATTCTTCCCGACCTCTTCCGGGAAGGACAGGGCGTGATCACCGAAGGCTCGTTTGGCCCTGACGGAATCTTTGTCGCCGACAGCGTGCTGGCCAAGCATGACGAGACCTATATGCCCAAGGAAGTGGCCGACGGCCTCAAGGCCAAGGGCGTATGGCAGGAGAGCAAGAGTGACTAGCGGGTGCGGTGACAATGGTTGAAACCGGACATTTCGCCCTGATCCTGGCGTTTGCGCTGGCCCTGGTGCAGACGATGGTGCCGTTGTTCGGTGCGCGCACCGGCAACCACAAGATGATGGCCGTCGGCGCACCGGCCGCGCTGACCGGCTTTGCCTTGACGGCGCTGTCTTTCGTGGCGCTGACAACCGCCTACGCCGGCTCCGACTTCTCGGTTGAGAGCGTCTGGGAGAACTCGCATTCGCTGCAGCCGCTGATCTACAAGATCACCGGAACCTGGGGCAATCACGAAGGTTCGATGCTGCTCTGGGTGCTGATCCTGACGTTCTTCGGCGCGCTCGTCGCCGTCTTCGGCGGCAATCTTCCGGCGACGCTCCGGGCCAATGTGCTTGCCGTGCAGGGAGCGATCGGCGCCACTTTCTTCCTGTTCATCCTGACGACGTCGAACCCGTTCGTCAGGCTCAATCCGGCGCCTATCGAGGGCCGCGATCTCAACCCGATCCTGCAGGACCTCGGCCTCGCCATCCATCCGCCGCTGCTTTATCTCGGCTATGTCGGTTTCTCGATCTGCTTTTCCTTCTCTGTCGCTGCCCTCATCGAGGGCCGCATTGACGCTTCGTGGGCGCGCTGGGTAAGGCCGTGGACATTGGTTGCCTGGATGTTCCTCACCGGCGGCATCGCCATGGGCTCCTACTGGGCCTATTACGAGCTCGGCTGGGGCGGCTTCTGGTTCTGGGATCCGGTCGAGAACGCATCCTTCATGCCGTGGCTGGCGGGCACGGCGCTGCTGCATTCGGCGATCGTCATGGAAAAGCGCTCGGCGCTGAAGATCTGGACGCTGCTTCTGGCGATCCTGACCTTCTCACTGTCGCTGCTCGGCACCTTCCTGGTGCGTTCCGGCGTGCTGACCTCGGTGCACGCATTCGCCACCGATCCGACGCGTGGCGTGTTCATCCTCTGCATCCTGACGCTGTTCATCGGCGGCTCGCTGGCGCTGTTTGCCTTGCGCGCCTCCCGGCTGACGGCCGGCGGCCTGTTTCACCCGATCTCGCGCGAAGGCGCGCTGGTCCTGAACAATCTGTTCCTGACCACCGCCACCGCCACCGTGCTGGTCGGCACGCTCTACCCGCTCGTCGTCGAAGCCCTGTCTGCCGACAAGATTTCGGTCGGCGCGCCGTTCTTCAACCTGACATTCGGCCCGCTGATGGTGCCGTTGCTGGTCGTCGTGCCGTTCGGGCCGCTCCTCGCCTGGAAGCGCGGCGACATTTTCGCCGTCGCCCAGCGCCTGATGGCGGCTTTCGCGGCGGCGCTGCTCGCCGTGCTGGTGACGGCCCTGTTCATCGATGGCGCTTCGGTGTTGGCGGCACTCGGTGTCGGCCTTGCCTTCTGGCTGATCTGCGGCGCGCTCACCGATCTCGCCGTCAAATCCGGCTTCGGCACCGTCGTGCCCGCCACCATGCTCAGGCGCTTCGCCGGCCTGCCGCGCTCGGTCTTCGGCACAGCGCTTGCGCATCTCGGCCTCGGGCTGACAACGCTCGGCATTGTCGGCACGCTTTGCTTCGGCACCGAAAAAATCTTGGCGATGCATGCCGGCGAGACCGTCGAACTGTCCGGCCACAAGCTGCGCTTCGAGGGGCTCTATCCGGCCCAGGGGCCTAACTACAGTGAGGATCGCGGCCGCTTCGCCCTGCTAGGCGCCGACGGCAGCGTCGCAGGCGAGATCACCTCGGCCAAGCGCTCATATCCGGTGCGCCAGATGACCACAACCGAATCCGGCATCAGGACGATCGGCTTCAGCCAGCTCTATCTTTCGCTTGGCGACGAGGGCAGCGATGGCTCTGTGGTCGTTCGTCTGTGGTGGAAGCCGCTGGTGACGCTGATCTGGGGCGGCGGACTGGTGATGATGGCGGGCGCGGCGATGTCGCTGCTCGACCGCCGCCTGCGCGTCGGCGCACCGTCGCGCCGCAAGGCTGCGGCCGGCGTGCCATCGGCGAGCCCGCAATGAAAAGGGTCACGCTGGCCTCGCTGGTCCTGCTGCTGGCGCTGTTGTTCGCCGGCGCCGCGCAGGCGGTCAAGCCCGACGAGGTGCTCGCCGACCCGGCACTCGAGGCGAGGGCGCGCGCTTTGTCGGAAGGCCTGCGCTGCATGGTCTGCCAGAACCAGTCGATCGACGAGTCCGATGCCGACCTCGCCCGCGACCTGCGCATCCTTGTGCGCCAGCGCCTGGTCGCCGGCGATACCGACCGGCAGGTGATGGACTATGTCGTTTCGCGCTACGGCGAATTCGTGCTGCTGAAGCCACGCTTCAATCTGCGCAATGTTTTGCTCTGGGGGACGCCAGTTCTTCTGCTGCTCGTTGGCGGGACATTCATCCTGCTGGCCGCCCGTTCGCGCCGTTCGACGGTGACCGCTGCATTAACTGCCGAGGAACAGGCGGCGCTGGACAAGATGCTCCGCCGCGATTGATCGATACATTACGAAAGTTTCATGTACCGGAAATGGCGCCGTAATGTGCGGCCCTCTATTTCCTTTGTCGAGGATGCCAATCAAGGGGCGTCCCTTGAAAAGAGGATACGAGAACCATGAATGTTGCCCCCAATTCATATCTACGCACCCGCAAACGCCTTCTGGCCGCAGCCGCATCCCTGGCCATTGCCGGCGCGATCGGCTTTGGTGCTGTTGCCACCGGGACAGCCCCGGTGCTGGCCGACGCCGTGCGTGTCGAGGCACCGCAGGTCCCGAGCTTCGCCGATGTGGTCGAGCGCGTTTCGCCGGCGGTCGTCAGCGTGCGCGTCAAGGCCAAGATCCAGTCGACGGCCGATGACGGTTCCGGCCAGATGGACGACGAGGACGGCTTAGGCAATCTTCCCGACAACCCGCAGCTGCGCCGGTTCTTCCGCGAATTCCGCGGCTTTGGCGATCAAGGCGGCGATCAGGGCCCGAACGGAATGCGCCGTTTTGGACACCGTGACCGCAACAACGACCAGCCGCGGCCGGTGGCGCAAGGGTCCGGTTTCTTCATCTCCGATGACGGCTATCTCGTCACCAACAACCATGTCGTCGAGGAGGGCACCGCCTTCACCGTGGTGACCAATGACGGCAAGGAACTCGACGCCAAGCTGATCGGCACCGATCCGCGCACCGATCTTGCCGTGCTCAAGGTCGATGACGGCAGCAAGTTCACCTATGTCGACTTCGCCGATGATTCCAAGGTTCGCGTCGGCGACTGGGTGGTGGCTGTCGGCAATCCGTTCGGCCTCGGCGGCACGGTTACCGCAGGCATCGTTTCGGCCCGCGGCCGCGATATCGGCGCCGGCCCCTATGACGACTTCATCCAGATCGACGCCTCGGTGAATCGCGGCAATTCGGGCGGCCCGACCTTCAACCTCAACGGCCAGGTCGTCGGCATCAACACCGCGATCTTCTCGCCCTCGGGCGGCAGCGTCGGCATTGCCTTCGACATTCCCGCTTCGACCGCCAAGCAGGTCGTGCAGGATCTGATGAAGAACGGTACAGTCCAGCGCGGCTGGCTCGGCGTCGAAATCCAGCCGGTCACGCCCGAAATCGCCGAGTCGCTTGGCCTTGGGTCCGGCAAGGGCGCGCTCGTTGCCAGCGCGCAGGACAACGGTCCCGGCAAGAAGGCCGGCATCACCGCCGGTGAGGTGATCACCCAGGTGGACGGCAAGGACGTTGCTTCGCCGAAGGAACTCGCCCGTCTGATCGGTGCTTACCCGCCCGGCAAATCTGTCGATGTCACGGTGTGGCGCAACGGCAAGAGCGAGGCGGTTAAGGTCGATCTCGGCAAGCTGCCGTCGAGCGACAAGCAGGCCTCGGCCGACCAGCAGCCTGCCCCCGCGCCGAAGACCGACACGCTCGCCGATCTCGGCCTGACCGTCACCAAGTCTGACGATGGCAAGGGCCTTGTGGTGACCGATGTCGACCCCGACAGCGATGCCGCCGATCGCGGCATCCAGCCCGGCGACGTCATCACCTCCGTCAATTCGGCGGAAGTGAACGGCACCGGCGACGTCGACAAGGCGATGGCCGACGCGGTGAAGTCCGGCCGCAAGGCGGTGCTGATGCAGATCACCCGCGACGACAGCAACCGCTTCGTCGCACTGCCTGTCGCCAAGGGCTGAGCGCATGACCCCGAACACGTATTCCGTTTTCGGAAAGGCTCATGCGCCGATTCAAGGTGCTAGAGCGTCCTTTGCGCGTCCAAGAGGACGCGCGGCGCTCTAGTGGTCGACTTTTCCGGTGCGGCGGTTTTCAACACCCCCGAGCCGCCGCACGGGAAAGCAAGGGCCTGAATACGCTAGTCAGTCATCGTGTTCCGCCCCAGCGGCAGCGGGCTTCCCATCGCCCGCTGCCGCTCGAACATGCCGCTCAAGGCGTGAAGCAGTTTTAGGCTACGACATGCTAAAACAAAGACTTACCGCGTATCCCTGAATCACTTTGTTCGCGATACGCCATGGAGAAGGCCACGATGCATATGCCGGCCACTCAATCTTCCAGCGAAATCGCGTATAACGGTTCTATGAAGATTCTCGTCATAGAAGACGATCGCGAGGCAGCCGACTACCTGCAGAAGGCGTTCGCCGAGGCCGGCCATACCGCCCATGTCGCCGGCGACGGCGAAACCGGCTTCGCGCTCGCCGATTCCGGCGACTATGACGTCATGGTCATTGACCGCATGATGCCGCGCCGCGACGGCCTGTCGGTCATTGCCGGGCTCAGGTCCAGAGGCAATACGACGCCCGTGTTGATCCTGTCGGCGCTCGGCGAAGTCGACGACCGGGTCACCGGTCTGCGCGCCGGCGGCGACGACTATCTGACCAAACCCTACGCCTTTTCCGAACTGCTCGCCCGCGTCGAGGTGCTGAACCGCCGCGCTAGCGCCAGGGAAGCCGAAACCGTCTACCGGGTGGGTGATCTCGAACTCGACCGGCTGTCGCACTCGGTGCGCCGCGCCGGGCGCGAGATAACGCTGCAGCCGCGCGAGTTCCGCCTGCTCGAATATCTGATGCGCCATGCCGGCCAGGTGGTGACGCGCACCATGCTGCTCGAGAATGTCTGGGACTACCATTTCGATCCGCAGACCAACGTCATCGACGTTCATATCTCGCGGCTGCGGGGCAAGATCGAGAAGGGCTTCGACAAGCCGATCCTGCACACGGTTCGCGGCGCCGGCTACATGCTGAAAAGCGGCTAGAACCCCATGACTCTTTCCGTGCCGGCCATCATGAAGACGACGGCAGCGCGGCTTTCGGCGCTCTACCTCCTGCTGTTCGCCATCTGCGCGGTGCTGCTCGTGTTCTACATGACCTCGCTGTCGGCGCGCATGCTGACCGGCCAGACCCAGGACACGATCAACGAGGAGGTGCTCGGCCTCGCCCGCGCCTATCAGCGCGGCGGCTTGCCGCTGCTGGTCCGTGTCGTCGAGCAGCGCTCCCGCCAGCCCGGCGCCAATCTCTATCTGATCGCCGATGCCAACGGCCAGATCCTGACCGGCAACGTGCAGAGCCTGGAGCCGGGGGTGATCGAGGCCGAGGGCTGGACCACCGAACCGTTCTCATACCGCCGCTTCGGCGAGGGCGAGCTCGAGCGGCAGCGCAACCCGGTCTCCGACCCGAACGAGCCCGCCCAGAGCGAAGTCCAGGCCGAAGGCGAGAAAGGCCACAACGCCATTGCCCTGGTGCTGCGCCTGCCCAACCAGATGATCATGCTGGTCGGCCGCGACCTCGGCGAGCCGGAGCGCTTCCGCGCCGTCATTCGCCGCGCCTTGATGCTGGCGCTCGGCATGATGGGCGTCGGCGGGCTGCTGATCTGGTTCTTCGTCGGGCGCGCGGCGCTGAAGCGCATCGACAGCGTGTCGGAGGCGAGCCGCCGTATCATGGGCGGCGATCTTTCCGGCCGGCTGCCGGTCACCGGCGCCGGCGACGAGTTCGACCGGCTGTCGGAAAACCTCAATTCCATGCTGGCCAGGATCGCCACGCTGAACGAGGGCCTGAAGCAGGTCTCCGACAATATCGCCCACGACCTGAAGACGCCGCTGACCAGGCTGCGCAATCGCGCCGAGGCGACGCTTTCCGGCAAGCACAACACCAGCGACTACCGGCAGGCGCTGGAAGGAACGATCGCCGAATCCGATCAGCTGATAAAGACCTTCAACGCCATCCTGATGATCTCGCGACTGGAAGCCGGCTATTCCTCGGAAAGCACCACCAGGGTTGATCTGGCCGCTGCCGTGCACGACGTCGTCGAACTCTACGAGCCGGTAGCGGAGGAGGCGGGCGTGACGCTCGAAACTTCGGTGCAAGGTTCCTTCGCCGTCAACGGCAATCGCGAGCTGATTGGCCAGGCGCTGTCCAACATCGTCGACAACGCGATCAAATATTCGACCGACTCGACCTCCAGGCCTACGGTTCGCGTGACGCTGGAGCGTGTCGGTAGCGAGATCAGACTCGCCGTCTCCGACAACGGCCAGGGCATTCCCGATGATGTCGACCGCGCCAGGGTGACCGAGCGTTTCGTGCGGCTGGAAAAGAGCCGCTCGCAACCGGGTTCCGGCCTTGGCTTGAGCCTCGCCAAGGCGATCGTGACGTTCCACAATGGACGGCTTGAGCTTCTGCCCGGCAATCCCGGATTGTCGGTCGTCATGAGTTTTCCCGGGCGGGAGGATCGCTGATGGTGGCGAGGATGGCAGTGCGACGCCTCGAAACGGACTGGCTGTTGAAGCCGGCGATAAAGCTCGTTCCGCTGGATGCAAGCCGCGCCAGGCAGGAATTGTCGGAGATCGCCGACGCCGCGCGGCAAAAAGAACTGCCGCGACTGGCGAAATTCTTGGCAGGCAAGGGGGTCGTCCAGGATTTCCTCGCCGCCGTGTTCGACCTGTCGCCGTTCCTGCGCGATACCGCGCGCCGCCGGCCGCGGATACTCGATGCGCTTTTCGACGGGAGCGTCGAGGCGCGGCTGTCATCGATCGGCGCCGCGGTCGACAAGGCAGCACGCGTACAGGCCGTCTCCGAAAGCAGCCTGATGATGGAGCTGCGCCAATGTAAGGCGGAGGCGCATTTCCTGATCGCCTTGGCCGATCTCGCCGGCGAAGCCGAGACCTCCCTGACGGTGCGGCGACTGAGCGACCTTGCCGACGCCTGCACGCGTGCGGCCGTCGATTTCCTGCTCCGCGACGCGCATGAGCAAGGCAAGCTCCGATTGCCGGATGCCAAAAATCCGGCGCGACGCTCGGGCTGGATCCTGCTCGGCATGGGCAAGCTCGGCGCGCATGAGTTGAACTTTTCCTCCGACATCGACCTCGTCGTCTTCTTCGACCCCGATGCGCCAGCTGTCGTCGATCCGCTCGATGCAACCGAGCTGTTTTCGCGCCTGACCCGCCGGCTGGTCCGCATTCTCCAGGACCGCAGCGAGCATGGTTATGTCTTCCGCACCGATCTCAGGCTTCGTCCCGACCCCGGCTCGACGCCGCTGGCGATCCCGGTCGAGGCGGCGCTGCGCTACTATGAGGCGCGCGGCCAGAACTGGGAGCGCGCCGCCATGATCAAGGCGCGCCCGGTGGCCGGCGATGTTGCTGCCGGCGCCGTGTTCCTGAAGGAACTGCAGCCCTATATCTGGCGCAAATACATGGACTACGCGGCGATTGCCGACGTCCATTCGATCAAGCGCCAGATCCACGCCCACAAGGGCCATGGCGAGGTCGCGGTCAAAGGCCACAACGTCAAGCTCGGCCGCGGCGGCATCCGCGAGATCGAGTTCTTCGTCCAGACCCAGCAACTCATCGCCGGCGGCCGCTTTCCCGAACTGCGCGGCCGCGAGACCGTGCCGATGCTCGGCGAGCTCGCCGCGCGCGGCTGGATCACCGTCGACGCGCGCGATGCGCTCACCAGGCAATACTGGTTCCTGCGCCGCGTCGAACATGCCATCCAGATGGTTGCCGACCAGCAGACGCATATCCTGCCGGAGGACGAAGAGGGGCTGGAGCGCGTCGCCCGCATGCTGGGCTTTGCCGATGCGGCAGGCTTTGCCGAAACGTTCCGCGCGGCGCTGCACCAGGTCGAGCGCCACTATGCAGCGCTGTTCGAAACCGCGCCGGAGCTTTCGGCCGGCATCGGCAATCTGGTCTTTACCGGCGACGTCGACGATCCCGATACCTTGCAGACCTTGCAGCGGCTCGGCTTCCAGCGGCCGAGCGACATCTGCCGGGTTATCCGCGGCTGGCACTTCGGCCGCTACCGCGTCACCAGGTCGGCGGAAGCGCGCGAGCGGCTGACCGAACTGACGCCGGCGCTGCTGCAAGCCTTCGGCCAGACGCGGCGGGCGGACGAGGCAGTGATCCGCTTCGACGAATTCCTTGCCGGCCTGCCTGCCGGCATCCAGCTGTTTTCGCTGCTGCAGTCGAATCCGGCTTTGCTGAAGCTGATGGCGACTATCATGGGCGCGGCACCGCGGCTGGCCGCCATCATCACGCGCCGGCCGCATGTCTTCGATGGGCTGCTCGATCCGGCGCTGCTGAGCGAACTGCCAAACCGCGCCTATCTGTCGGCGCGCCTTGCCGCCTTCCTCGAAGGCGACAGAGCCTATGAAGACGTGCTCGACCGGCTGCGCATCTTTGCTTCGGAGCAAAAATTCCTGATCGGCGTCAGGCTGCTTGCCGGGTCGATCGACCCGCCGCGCGCCGGCCGCGCTTTTTCCGATCTCGCCGACCTGACCATCGAGGCGGCATTGCAGGCGGTGATGGCGGAATTCGCTTTGCGTCATGGCTATATTGCCGGCGGCCGGGTCGCGCTGCTCGGCATGGGCAAGCTCGGCAGCCGCGAACTGACGGCGGGCTCCGACGTCGACCTCATCCTGCTCTACGATCACGACGCCGATGCGGAGGAGTCCGACGGCGACAAGCCGCTTGCCCCCTCGCATTACTACAGCCGGCTGACACAGCGGCTGATCGCCGCCGTTTCCGCGCCGACCGCCGAGGGCGTGCTCTACGAGCTCGACCTTCGCCTGCGGCCGTCCGGCAACAAGGGGCCGGTGGCCACCCATGTCGACGCCTTCAAGAAATATCAGCGCCAGGACGCCTGGACATGGGAGCACATGGCGCTGGCGCGCGCCCGCACGATCGGCGGCGATGCCAAGCTCTGCCGCGAGGTCGAGGGAGAGGTTGCCGCAGTGCTCGCTCTGCCGCGCGATCCAGCCAAGGTGATGGCCGAGGCATCCGAGATGCGCGCCATGGTCGACAAGGAGAAGCCGCCGCGCGATCCCTGGGACATCAAGCTGATCCCGGGCGGCCTCATCGATCTCGAATTCATTGCCCAGATTGCGCTGATCACCGGAAAGATCGAAGCCGGCCGCAGGGCCACCGGCACGGCTGAGGTCCTGTCGCGCCTGGCGCCGGATTTCGCCAGCGCCCAGGTCAGGCAGGAACTGGTGGATGCCTATTCGCTCTATCTGGCGCTGACCCAGATGATACGGCTTTGCCTCACCGGCGCGTTCGAACGCGACGACGTTCCGCCAGGGCTTTCGGATCTGCTTCTGGCCGTCACCGACCTGCCGGATTTCGGGGTGCTTGAAGCGCATGTCGGGGAGACGTCGCAGAAGGTCAGAAAGGATTTCGACCTTCTGCTTCGTGCGAAACAACCGTGACGGCAACCAGCCGTACGGGCGAGAGCATCGGGCCCAAAATTGCGACCTGCTTTGGGAGGTTCCGATGTTCAATCAAAGAGATAGAGCGGGGGATTGAAGGTCCGCCGCTCTAGCATCGGGGGTGACGATGCAACAGGAGAAGACCATGAGAAAGACAACCAGACTTGCACTCGTTTTCGCAGCCCTGGCCGGCGCCGTCGGCACCGCTGCCTATGCAGACGAGCACTCCGGGGCCGGGCCGCGCGACGGAATGATGATGCGCCTCGGCAAGGTCATAAAGGACAATGACGGCACCATCACCTTCGACCAGTTCTCCGACGCCATGAACGCGCGGCTGAAGAAGATGGTCGCCGACAATGGCGGCAAGCTGACCGTGGCACAGCTCGCCGACGCGCTGGAGAAAGCACGCTTCGAGCAGATGGCCAGGCGCATCATCGCCCGTTACGACACCAAGGGCGACGGCACGCTGACCGCCGATGACATCACAACCCGCCAGAAGAAGGTCTTCGCCATGCTCGACCGTGACAATGACGGGAAAATCGAGAAGAACGAACTGCCGAAGGGTCCCGGCGGTCACCGCCAATGGGACGGCGAGGGCAATGATGGCACTGACGGCATGCAGTGAGAATTGATAACGCTCCGGCGGTGCGAGCCGCCGGAGACTTATTTTGTCATTCAGGCAGCGGCCCTGACCGCCTGCGCGGCTTTCTTGATCGGGATGCGTACCGAGACGATCGTGCCGACGCTTTCGGTCGAGCGGATCTTCAACGCGCCGCCCTGAAGCTCGGCCAGCGAGCGCGAGATGGCGAGGCCGAGGCCGGAGCCGGCATGGCTCTTGGAGAACTGGTTTTGCACCTGTTCGAATGGCCGCCCGAGCTTGCTCAGCGCCGCCTTCGGGATGCCGCAGCCATTGTCCTCGATCGTCAGGATCAGCGCGGCGGAAATGCTGCGGGCTCTGACCGAGATGTGGCCGCCTTGCCCGGTGAACTTCACCGCATTGGACAGAAGGTTGATGAGGATCTGCTTGATCGCCCTGCGGTCGGCGAACAGCGTCAGCGAATCGGCGATGCGGGTTTCGACGGTGATCGACTTTTCCGCCGCCTGCAGAGAAACGACGCGAACAGTCTCCCTGATGAGCGGGCAGAGATCGATTTCTTCCTGATCCAGGGCGAACTGGCCGGCCTCGATCTTCGACATGTCGAGGATGTCATTGATCACACCGAGAAGATATTTGCCGCTGCCGTTGATGTCGGTGGCATACTCTTCGTAGCGCGGCGAACCGAGCGGCCCGAACAGCCGCCGTTCCATCAGTTCCGAGAAGCCGATGATCGCGTTGAGCGGGGTCCGCAACTCGTGCGACATGTTGGCCAGGAATTCGGATTTGGCCCGGTTTGCCGCTTCGGCGCGCTCGGTTTCCTTCATGTATTTGCGATTGAGTTCGACGAGCTCACGAGCCCGTTCTTCTTCCGCGCGGCGGGCAAGGCTGAGGTCATGGATTGTCGCCATCAGCCGGCGCTCGCTGTCGACCAGCTTCTCCTGGTGCAGCTTGATCTGGGTGATGTCGGAGCCGACAGAGACGGTACCGCCGTCCCTTGTCCGCAACTCGTTCACCTGCAGCCAGCGGCCGTCGGCAAGCTGGCGCTCGAAGGTCACGCCTCCCTGCGGTCCGTTGGTGTTGGCAAGCCGCCGCTCCGAGGCGAAGGCCAGCATGCGTTCCTCCAGAACGGCGCGCGGAGCGCCCGGCATCACGTCGCGATCCAACAGGCCGTTGTCCTGCTGGTATTTGGAATTGCACATGATCAGGCGCTCGGACGAATCCCACAGCACGAAAGATTCGTTGATGTTTTCGATGGCTGTCCTCAGGCGCAGGTCCGCCGCTTCGGAGCGCAGCGCCAGATGCCGCTGCTCGGTGACGTCGACGGCGATGCCGATCAGCTGGATCTCCGGCGCTTCCGGGTCGATAACGTGTGCTCTTGCGCGCATCCAAACCCATTGCCCGTCGGCATGGCGCATCCGGAACACCTGATCGATATGGTCGATCTCGCGTGCGACGATCCTGTTGGCGAGTTCGAACAAATCGCCGTCCTCGGGATGAATGATTTCATCGACTTCGCCGAACGACAGCATCGTGTCACAAGGCTCGTAGCCCAGCATGTCGTACATCGAGCGCGACCAGTACATCTTGCCGCGCACCATGTCCCAATCCCACAGGCCGCAGCGGCCGCGTACCAGCGCCATGTCGATGCGCTGGTGGGCTTCGAGATAGATGCGATCGGCGGCCTGGGCGCGCGCCGCCTGGCCGAAATAGGCGTAGAGGATGATGATCAGCACACCGGCCGTCAGCACGAACAGCGTGACATTGAGTGACACCGTTTTGCGCCAGGCGTCAAAAACTGTCTCCCGCGGCACGAACGCTGCCGCGGCACCCTTTCGGCCGTTCGCCAGGCTCACTGCCGCGTACCAGTCCTGTCCGCCGATGCTGACCTCCATCACCCCGGCGCGGTCGCCGAACATGAACAGCGGCTGCCCGCCCTGTACGACGCCATCGAGCGACCGGCCCTCCCAGTGCATCGACTGCGGCGATACGGCAATGATCTTGAAGGCGCTATCGGTGATCGCCAGTACGTGGCTTCGGCCCATCGCGCCCTGACGACCGGTGCTCTCCAGCAGGTCCTGGATCGCGCCGGGCGTGGAACCCATGGTCGCATCGGCAGCGATCGAACTGGCCAGTTGGCCGGCGGCCAGCGCAAGGATCGCCTTGGCGTCGCGCTCGATCTCGTCGCGCTCGTTCATCAGTGACAGAAAGCGCAGTACTGCGATGATCAACAGAAACATGATAATGAGGGCCGGTATCGATCGCCGCAACAGCGGCTCGGCTGCCAGCAGCCGTCGGTAGGCAGGTTCGGCGATGAGCCGCGTATTGCCCGCGAGACCGTCGCTTCGCGCCTCGCGCCGCCCAAAAGCCGTCCCACCGGGCGCGCCCCACGCGTCCGCCTTCGCCATAAATGGCACTCCCCGATTTTCTGTCCCGCTTGACGATCCGGCAACGCCGCACTTCCGAATCGTCACTAAAGAATCAAAGGTGATTCGCCTTGTCCAGAGGCGCGGCGAAAAAAGATTAAAAATCGACTAAAATAACTGGGTTTTCGGGGGGTCTTCCCTTTTTCCCACAAGGGGACAACGGAGGTCGCTTACGCCAGGGTGCGCTCGACGATGTCTCGCAAATCGGCCGACAGCTTCTCGGTATTGGCGATCGAAAGCAACGCCTCCCTTGCCTTGGCCTGCCGCACCGGTTCGAGCGAGCGCCACGACCTGAGCGCCGTCGCCAGCCTGGCGGCCACCTGCGGGTTGCGTTTTTCGACCTGCAGCACCGTTTCGACGAAAAGCCGGTAGCCTTGGCCGTCGGTGCGATGGAAGCCGGTCTGGTTGGCGCTGGAAAACGTGCCGATGAGTGCCCGTACCCGGTTCGGGTTGGCCATCGAGAACGCAGGGTGGCCTGTCAAGGCGCGCACCGCGTCGACGGTTTGCGGGCCGGGCACGCTGGCCTGGATCTGGAACCATTTGTCCATGACCAGCGGATCGGTTGCATATTTCGCCTCGAAATCCGCCAGCGCCTTGGTCGCCTCCGGTGAGCCATGGTGACGGTGCGCAAGCACGGTCAACGCCGCGGCCCGGTCGGTCATGTTGGTCGCCGATTGGAAGTGCCCGGCAGCGAGTTCCGCACCTCCCGGCAGCAAGGAGAGATAGTCCAGCAGGACATTGCGCAGCGCCCGCCGCCCGGCACTGGCCGCGTCCGGGCTGAACGGACCAGTGTCGGCGAGCCGATCGTAAAGTTTGGAGAATATCTCGCGGTTGGCCTCGGCGATCGCAACCGCCAGCGCCTCGCGCGCCGCGAAAATGGCGTCGGGGTCGATGTTCTTGCCGATGTCGCGGGCGATATCGGCCTCGCCGGGCAGCGCCAGCGCCAGTGCCCGATAGGCGGGTTCGAGCGCTTCGTCGCCGGCTATTTTGCCGGCAAGCCCGGTCAGCCGGGCGCTGAACTCGGGTTGCCTGTGGTCCAGGATCTGGCGGAAGGCTGCAATCAGCGCATCGGTCAAAAGCGTGTTGAACGACTGCCAGCGCGAGAAGGCGTCGCTGTCGTGCCCAGCCAGAAAAAACTGGTCGTCGGGCCGCTGCTCGACCGAAAGTGTCACCGGCGCCGAAAAGCCGCGGTTGAGCGACATGGCTGGACGCTCGCCAATCCCGGAAAACCTGACGACATGGCGGCGTTTGCGGATATGGATGACACCGTCCTCGACGTTCGCCCCTTCGGCGCCGCTGTGGGCTATCGCCTCGCCACCGGCGCCAACCAGGCCGAAGGCAAGCGGAATGTGCATCAGCCGCTTGCGGCTTTCCGACGGCGTTGGCGGCACCGACTGCTCGATTTCGAGCGTGAATTCCCGCGCTGCCGGATTATACGCCGAACTGACGGTCAGGTTCGGCGTACCGGCCTGATGATACCACAGCGAAAACTGCGACAGGTCGCGACCCGAGACGTCTTCGAACACTTTGATGAAGTCTTCGATCGTCGCCGCCTGGCCGTCGTGACGTTCGAAGTAGAGGTCCATGCCGGCGCGGAACGTCTCGGCGCCGAGGATGGTATGGATCATGCGCACGACTTCCGAGCCTTTTTCGTAGACCGTCGCCGTGTAGAAATTGTTGATCTCGCGGTAGCGGCGAGGCCGGACCGGATGCGCCAGCGGCCCTTGGTCCTCGGGAAACTGATGGGCGCGCAGCGTACGAACCTCGGCGATGCGCTTGACGGCGCGCGAGCGCTGATCGGCGGAGAATTCGTGGTCGCGGAAAACCGTCAGGCCTTCCTTCAGGCAAAGCTGGAACCAGTCGCGGCAAGTGATTCTGTTACCTGTCCAATTGTGGAAATACTCATGGGCAATGATGGCCTCGATATTGGCGAAATCGGCGTCGGTCGCGGTTTCCTGGTCGGCCAGCACATATTTGTCGTTGAAGATGTTGAGACCCTTGTTCTCCATTGCGCCCATATTGAAGTCGGACACGGCGACGATGTTGAAGACATCGAGGTCGTATTCGCGGCCGAATGCCTCCTCGTCCCATTTCATCGACCGTTTCAAAGCGTCCATGGCGTAGCCGGCGAGCCTCTCCTTGCCCGGTTCGACATAGATTCCGAGCTCGACCCTGCGGCCAGACAGGGTGACAAAACTGTCCGAGATCTTGCCGAGGTCGCCCGCCACCAGCGCAAACAAATAGGACGGCTTGGGGAAGGGGTCGTGCCAGACCGCATAGTGCCAGCCGCCGGCAAGCTCGCCGCTGCCGGCCGGGTTGCCGTTGGACAAAAGCAGCGGCGCCTCATTGCGCTCAGCTTCGATACGCACCGTATAGACCGACAGGATGTCGGGACGGTCGAGGAAATAAATGATGCGGCGAAAGCCTTCGGCCTCGCATTGCGTGCAATAGACGTCGCTCGAGCGATAGAGGCCCATCAGCGCTTCGTTCTGCGCCGGCGCCAACACGGTTTCAATTCTCAGCTGGAAGCGCCTTGTCGCAGGGGGGCTGATGATTGTCAGTTGATCGGGCGTGACGAGAAAATCCGCAGGGCTCGGCTCCTGGCCGTCGATGGCGATGCCGCGGAGCGTCAGCCCGTCGCCATCCAGCACCAGTGGCACCGACGCCGCAATCCCGTCGCGGCGTTCGACCGTCAGCACGGCGGTCACATGCGTTGCTTCAGGCGAAAGGCGGAAAGTCAGGCTGGTTTCCGGAATGAGATAATCACTGGGGCGATAGTCTTCGAGCTTGAAGACCTGGCCGGTATCTGTGCGCATTCCTTGATTTTTCCTGTCGATCGGGTGCGGCGGGCGGGTCCGCTGGTCCAAATAATTTGAAGTCTGCGCTCTTTACACGAAACGCTCCCTCGACAAAACTGCAGCGACGTCTATTTCAGGCGATCATTTCCCAAGCATCATCGCGAGGCTTCCATGACCGTCGTCACGCCGAAATTCGGAACGAGCGCCTCTGTGTTGCGTCGCGAGGATGTGGCCTTCATCAAGGGCGCGCGGGAGGCGGGTACGATCGGGTCGATGCCTGCCGCGCTCAATGCGGTGACCGACGCGCACTACCGCACCTACGGCATCAGGCATATCGACATGCCGGCAACGCCGGCGTGCATCTGGGCGGCGATCGAGGAAGCAAAAGGGGCGTGACAGCCAGACCGGATTTGCCAGTGCTTGCAGTTGGCGACCTTGCCGGCGAGCACAGCACGCTGACCGGGATCTTGCTCAAGATCGTATCGGTGGCGGTCTTCGTCGGCATGTCGTCCTGCATCAAGGCGGCAGGCACCGTCCCGGCGGGCCAGATCGTCTTCTTCCGCTCCTTCTTTGCCATTTTTCCGATCATCGCCTTCCTCGCCTTCCAGGGAAAACTCGGAACCGCCTTTTCGACAAAGCGCCCGCTCAACCACATTGCGCGCGGCGTCGTCGGTGTCTGTGCCATGGGGCTCGGCTTCTTCGCGCTGACGCGGCTGCCGCTGCCGGAGGCGATCACACTGAACTACGCGCAGCCGCTGCTGGTCGTGGTGTTCAGTTCGATCTTCCTCGGCGAAGCCATCCGCATCTATCGCTGGAGTGCGGTTGCCGTCGGCCTGGTCGGGGTGCTGATCATCTCGTGGCCGGAACTGACGCTGCTCAGTTCGGGCGCTGCCCTTGGCGATCAGGAGGTGCTTGGCGTCATCGCCGCCCTGATAGCCGCGGCGATCTCGGCCATCGCCATGCTCCTGGTTCGCAACCTCGTCCAGAGCGAGCGGACGGCGACCATCGTGCTGTGGTTTTCGGTAACCGCGAGCGTCATGGCGCTGCTTTCGCTGCCATTCGGCTGGCAGGCGCTGACGCCAGCACAGGCGGGGCTTCTGATTGCCGCGGGTTTTTGCGGCGGGCTTGGCCAGATTCTGATGACCTCGGCCTATCGCCATGCCGAGGCTTCCGTCGTGGCACCGTTCGAATACACTTCGATGATCCTCGGCGTCGTCGTCGGCTATCTGGTCTTTGGCGATATCGCCACGATCAACATGCTGGTCGGCGGCATGATCGTGGTTGCGGCGGGGATTTTCATCATCTGGCGCGAGCGCCAGCTGGGTCTCGAACGCACCCGCACCCGCAAGGCCGTCGCGCCGGAAGGGTGATCAGCCCGCTGCGTCGGTCCGCTCTTTCGCCAGCCGCATCAGCACCGCCCGCGTCTGCTCGTCGGCGGGGAAAAAAGATTCGATCGCCAGCTCCGCCAGCGTCACGTCGAGCGGCGTGCCGAACACGGTGATGGTGCTGATGAACGACAGCACCGCGTCGCCATGGGCAAGCTTGAGCGGATGGACAATCGCGTTCGGCTCGACCGGCGCCGGCCGGCTGCTTTTAAGGCCGGACGGATAGGCCCGAAGCTCGCGCTCGAGCTCGACCAGAACCGGATCGGCGGCAGCGTCGTTCTGCCGCTTCAGCCGCTCCAGAAGATGCGTCCGCCATTCCGCAAGGTTGACGATGCGCGGCGCGATGCCGCCGGGATGCAGGCTGAGGCGCAAAACGTTGACCGGCGGCTTCAGCAGTGAGGCGTCGGCGACATTGGCGAGGAACGGGCCGATGGCGGCGTTCGCCGACACCAGGTTCCAATGCCGGTCGACGGCAAGCGCCGGGAACGGCTCGTGCGCCTTGAGCACGGTCTCGACCGCCGCCATCGCCGGTGCCATCGAGGCATCGTCAAGTGGTCGTTCGCTGAAGCTCGGGGCAAAGCCGGCGGCCAGCAGCAGCTGGTTGCGCTGCCTGAGCGGGATCGAAAGCTGCTCCGCCAGATGCAGCACCATGTCACGCGAGGGTGCGGCGCGGCCGCTTTCAACGAAACTCAGATGCCGCTGCGAGATCTCGGCCTCCATGGCGAGGTCGAGCTGGCTCATGCGCCGGCGTGTACGCCATTCGCGAATGAGACTGCCGGCGGAAATCTGGGCTGCTGTCATAACGAGATGACTAGGCCGGCAGTGGGCGCATTTCAATTACCTGCGAGGTCATGGTGCCGCCCTTCCTTCCTCGCAAGGGGAGGACGGAAGACGCGTTCTGCACCGTTACCCAAGTGCCCGCAACTTCGCCTTCACTTCGAGGAAATCCCGCCACGCCAGCTTCTTGTGCGCCGGCGTTCTCAACAAATAGGCCGGATGCAGGGTCGGCATGGCGGGAATGGCGACGCCAGACGGGGTCGTGTGGACGCGCCAGTTGCCGCGCAGCCGCAATATGCCTTCGGAGGTGTTGAGCAGGGTCTTTGCCGACGGGCCGCCGAGATTGACCAGCACCTTCGGATTGACCAGTTCGATCTGCCGCTCGATGAACGGCCGGCAGATCTCGGTCTCGTGCGGCGTCGGCGTGCGGTTGCCCGGCGGCCGCCAGGGAATCACGTTGGCGATGTAGGCAGATGTCCGGTCAAGACCGATCGCGGCCAGCATGCGGTCGAGCAGCCGGCCCGAGCGGCCGACGAACGGCAAGCCCTCTATGTCCTCGTCGCGGCCCGGTGCTTCGCCGACCAGCATCACCGCGGCAGTCGGATTGCCGTCGGCGAACACCAGGTTCTTGGCGGTGAATTTAAGATTGCAGCCGTTGAATGCCGCCATGTGCTGGCGAAGCTCGTCGAGGTTTGCCGCCGATCTCGCCAGTTGCCGCGCCAATGCCGCCTGCGCCTCGTCGGGCACCGTTGACATGGCCGGGGACGTTCGCACTGCCGGTGCCGTATTCGGTCTCTCGCCCATTTCGCCGCGCGACACGCTCGTCGAGCGATGAGGCGATGCATTTTCACCGGCCGGCAGAGCGGCCGCCGCAGGCACCCGCTCGGGCGGCCTGGCTTCTGCAAACCTGTTTACCGGCTGTTCTTCAAGTGCCTCGTCGACGCCGGCGCTGGCGTAGAAGGCCAGCAGCTCGGCGAGATCGGCTCGGCTAGTGTGGGGGGCGGCAGTCATGGTTTCACATTCGGCCGCGGAGCTTGAATTTGCAAGTTCAGCTCGACGGTATGCGCGGATCCTGCACGAGATAGAACGTCCAGCGCGGCGTGTAGTCGGTGATCAGGAAATAGAAGCTGGCGGTCTTCAGCGGGTCGATCTTGCCGTTCTTGAACAGCAGGCGGTCATACGGTTCGAAATTGCGGTCGAAATCGGCGTAGCTGCTCGACCAGATATTTTCGGGCGTTTTGTTGCGCTGGTCGAACGACAGGCCGTCGCCGAACACGCTCGGCTGGTCGAGGATCTCCTGGAGTTCGAACTGGAACTCGACCCAGGCTTGGCCGCTATTGTTGAGCACGTCGATGCGCATATACATCAGACCATTGGCGAAGTCTCCCGCCTTGCCGAACGGCTGGATCGGCCTTGTCGTGCGAATGGCCAGCGTTACCGGCGTCGCTGAATTCAGCTCTTCGGTGATGACCAGCGGATCCTCTTTCGTGCCGATGCCGGAAGCCCCGGTGATGCGGAAACCGCCGCGCTCGTCGGAAAAGGAATAGGCGCCGGTCGCCCAGACCAGTTGCTGCTCGGCACGGGCATCGAGGGCCGTCAGTGGCAGAAGCGCCAAGAGCGCCGCACGGCAAAACCGGCCGGGCGTGAAAAAAAAGCGCGTCGATGAAAAGCCAGCCGGCCCGAATATGCGCATGGCGGGAAGTATGGCCGATAAGCAAGCCGTCGAACAATTAAAAACATCAGTGCGACATATCTGTGCAAACGGAATAGGATTGAAGATTGATGCTCGTCACCGCGAATCTGTGCGGCAGGACGCGACTTTTTGACGAAATCGGTATTGTCACGTCCGCGCCGGTTTCCCGTCGCTATTTGATGCGCTATGCAGCGCGTGAGCCAGCAAGATGCCGGGAATAGCGAGCCAGTGAGGGATCGATGAGCGATATCGAACGCGAAAGCATGGAATTCGACGTGGTCATCGTCGGCGCCGGCCCGGCCGGCCTCGCCGCCGCGATCCGTCTCAAGCAGGTCAATCCCGAGCTTTCCGTCGTCGTGCTGGAAAAGGGCGGCGAAGTCGGCGCGCACATCCTGTCCGGCGCCGTCGTCGATCCGATCGGCATCGACCGGCTGCTGCCCGGCTGGCGCGAAGAGGAGGGTCATCCCTTCAGGACACCGGTCACCGATGACCATTTCCTGGTTCTCGGCCCCGCCGGTTCGTTCCGTCTGCCCAATATCCTGATGCCGCCGCTGATGAACAATCACGGCAACTATATCGTCTCGCTCGGCAATGTCTGCCGCTGGCTGGCGACCAAGGCCGAGGCGCTGGGCGTCGAGATCTATCCGGGCTTTGCCGCGGTCGGCCTGCTCTACAACGAGGCCGGTGCGGTCACCGGCGTCGTCACCGGCGACATGGGCGTCGAGAAGGACGGCACGCACGGTCCGGGCTTTGCGCCGGGCATGGCGCTGATGGGCAAATATGTCTTGATCGGCGAGGGCGCGCGTGGCTCGCTGGCCAAGCAACTGATCGCCAAACACCACCTTTCCGACGGCCGCGAGCCCGGAAAATACGGCATCGGCCTCAAGGAACTCTGGCAGATCAAACCGGAAAACCACCGGCCGGGCCTTGTCCAGCATTCCTTCGGCTGGCCGCTCGATTTGAAGACCGGCGGCGGCTCCTTCCTCTACCATCTCGAGGACAACCAGGTGGCAGTCGGCTTCGTCGTTCACCTGAACTACAAGAACCCCTATCTGTCGCCCTTTGACGAGTTCCAGCGCTTCAAGACACATCCGGCGATCCGCGGCACCTTCGAGGGTGCCAAGCGGCTGGGCTATGGTGCCCGCGCCATCACCGAAGGCGGCTGGCAGTCGGTGCCGAAACTGTCCTTCCCCGGCGGTGCGCTGATCGGCTGCGCGGCCGGCTTCGTCAACGTGCCGCGCATCAAGGGCTCGCACAATGCCGTGCTCTCCGGAATGCTGGCGGCCGAGCATGTCTGTGATGCGATAGCCGCCGGCCGCACCAATGACGAGTTGGCCTCCTACGAGGCCGCCTGGCGCGCCACCGATATCGGCAAGGACCTGAAGAAAGTGCGCAACGTCAAGCCGCTATGGTCGCGCTTCGGCACCATTGTCGGCGTCGGCCTTGGCGGCCTCGACATGTGGCTGAACACGCTGTTCGGCTTCTCGCCCTTCGGCACGATGAAGCACGGCAGGGCCGACTATGCGACGCTGGAACCGGCCGCCGCGCACCAGAAGATCGCCTACCCGAAGCCGGACGGGGTGCTGACCTTCGACCGGCTGTCGTCGGTGTTCCTGTCCAACACCAACCACGAGGAGAACGAGCCGGTGCATCTGCTCGTCGCCGACATGGACCTGCAGAAGCGCTCTGAGCATGACGTCTATGCGGGACCCTCGACGCGTTACTGCCCGGCCAGCGTCTACGAATGGGTCGACAAGGATGGCAATGCCGCCGCCGATCCTGCGGCCAAGGATGTGCGTTTCGTCATCAACGCGCAGAACTGCGTGCACTGCAAGACTTGCGATATCAAGGACCCGAACCAGAACATAAATTGGGTGCCGCCACAGGGCGGCGAGGGCCCGGTCTACCAGAACATGTAAGTCACAAGGTTTGCTCCGGACTAAACAAGATGAGGAGCAGCGCAACCGTAGGATTGTTGAATAAACCGCCTGCCTGTGTTTCCTTTCTGCGGCGACAGGGAGGAAGGAAAAATGCGCCTGGCAGTTCTGACGAGCGTTGTGGCGATCGGGGCATTGTGCGCCCCTGCAGCCTTGGCCGGCACTAAGGTGCTGGTCAAGACACGAACTTACAACATTGCCGGAACCACCGGCGCGGCCCTGATCGAGGCCATGGATCGCAGTGGGCCGAAGCACGGCTTCATGACCCACGCCATCGCGCAGACCGGCTACAGCGTCGATGATTGGACCTTCGACGCCCAACGGGAAAACGGCGTCTGCCGCCTGCGCCAGGCCAACGGGACGCTCAATCTCTTCTATACCTATCCCAAACTAGTCTCAGCCACGTCGCCTGCGCTGCAGAAGCGCTGGAAGCGGTTCTTCGCTGGCGTTCGCGCCCATGAAGAGACCCATGGCCGCATCGCCAGACAGATGATGCGGGCCACCGAAAAGTCGGTTCGAGGGCTGACAGTCGGTGATGACCCGCACTGTTTCGAGGCACGTCGCGAGGCAAAGCGCCGGATCAATGCCATCTATGCCGAATACGAGGCAAAGCAGATCGCCTTCGATGCGCACGAGCATCGCGACGGCGGCCCTGTCGAGCACCTCATCCGCGCTTTTGTGGGCCAGTAATAAGCCAGGTCGAGATTGGACTGCGGATTTTCAGCTTCGCGTCCCGCCAGGCAGCGCCGCAAGCGCGGTCGCCGTCTGGTGCTCGTCGAGCGGCTTTTGTTCATCCGACCGAAGCGAAAACTCCACCAGCACCGGCAGATGGTCTGAGCCGGTGTCCTCAAGGGTCGACGCCGAATGGATAACAATGGCGCCCTTGCTGAAGACCTGGTCGATCGGCAGTCCGGCGAAGCGCAGGAAATCCGGCAGCCTTCTGTAGAGCCAGGTCGGCCCGACCGACGGCATTACAGTCAGCTTGCCAAGCGATGCGACGCGCCGGACGGCGGCGCTCCATGGCGCTGCGTTGCAGTCGCCTGCCAGGATCGACGTCTCGCCAAGCGAGGCGATTTCGTCAGACAACCCTCCAATCTGCCGTGATTGGTTGTGCGGCCATGGCCAGGTGAGGTGGATGGCGGCGACATCGACGTCGGTTCCGCCGAAATCGACCGTGGCGATCGCCATCGCGCCGCGGCTGTCGCAGTGCGGCTCCGTGCCTATGCCAAACGGTCGTCTGGACAGCAGCGCAACGCCGAACACGCCATTGGGATATGGGCAGAGGATCCGGTAGGGATAGCCGCCGGATAGCAGCCCAAGCTTTGCCTTCCACGTTTCGGACACCTCGTCGAGGGTGATAACATCAGGCTGGGTCCGGCCGATCAGCGACAGCACCTTCTCAGGCGTTGGATTGTTGAACCTGAGGTTCATCTGCAGCAGGCGGTAGACTGGCTCGTCACCGGGTTTGGCTTCGTAGGCGGCCTGCACCTGCCATAGCCGCGAAAGCGGCAAGGCATTCGGCGTGGTGGCAAAGGAGGCTATCGCAAACAGCAATGCGACCGCGGCCTGCAGGCGAAACGAGGTGGCGAGCAGCGGCAGCGCGCAAAGCGCCATCAGCACCGAAAAATGGACGCGGAAATGAGCAAAGGAATCGAGGGCCGGATGCAGCGATCCGAAGAACCCGGCCACCAGCGCGGCCGAGAGTGCAAGCATTGCGACGAATGCCAGCGCAACCGTCATGTCCCAAACACGTGCCATCGCTTTGTCTATCGGCAGAAGTGCGGCTCAATCAAGATGACGAAATGTCCTGACCTGGACCGACACATGCGATTCGGCATTTACTGGAAGGCAGTTTCCGAAAAGCTCCTGAGTTTGCGCGAATGCAGCCGCTCCATCGGCATTTCAGCCAGCTTCTCCATCGCCCTGATGCCGATGGTCAGATGCTGCGCTACTTGCCGCTTGTAGAACTCGGTCGCCATGCCCGGCAACTTCAATTCGCCATGCAGCGGCTTGTCGGATACGCAAAGCAGCGTGCCATAGGGCACCCTGAAGCGGAAGCCGTTGGCGGCGATCGTCGCCGATTCCATGTCGAGAGCGATCGCCCGCGACTGCGACAGCCGCTGCACCGGCCCGCGCTGGTCGCGCAGCTCCCAGTTGCGGTTGTCGATGGTGGCGACGGTGCCGGTGCGCATGATGCGCTTGAGGTCGTAGCCGGAAAGCCCGGTGACCTCGGCGACCGCTTCCTGCAGCGCCACTTGGATTTCAGCCAGCGGCGGGATCGGCACCCAGACCGGAAGATCGTCGTCGAGGACATGGTCTTCCCGAACATAAGCGTGTGCCAGCACATAATCGCCCAGCGCCTGCGTGTTGCGCAGGCCGGCGCAATGGCCGAGCATCACCCAGGCATGCGGCCGGAGCACCGCAATATGGTCGGTGATGGTCTTGGCATTGGAAGGGCCAACGCCGATATTGACCATGGTGATGCCGCCATGGTTCGGCTTCTTCAAATGATAGGCCGGCATCTGCGGCAGGCGAGGGGGCGCAGCACCCTCACCAGGCGCGCTGTCGCCCACTTTGGTCACGATATTGCCCGGCTCGACGAACTCTACATATCCGTTACCGCCATTGGCCATCAATTCGCGTGCACGGGCGACGAATTCGTCGATGTAGAACTGGTAGTTGGTGAACAGCACGAAGTTCTGGAAATGCTGGGGACTGGTCGCCGTATAGTGCGACATCCGATGCAGCGAATAGTCGATCCGTTGTGCGGTGAACGGCGCCAGCGGCCGTGCCTCGCCCAATCCCACTTCAAAGGTACCGTTGGCGATCTGGTCGTCGGTGCCGTCGAGATCCGGCACGTCGAACAGGTCACGGATCGGCCGTTTGATGCGCTCCGCAGCGGCGCCGTCGACATGCGTGCCTTCGAGAAAAGCGAAATGCAGCGGGATGGGAGTGGTCGATTCCGAAACCGTGACCGGAACGCCGTGGTTGCGCATGATCAGCCGAAGCTGTTCGGTGAGGTAGCTTTCGAAAAGAGCAGGCTGGGTGACGGTGGTTGAGAAATGCCCCGGCGTCGGCATGTGGCCATAGGCCTGCCTTGAGTCGATTTGGGTGAACGAACTCGTGGTGACGCCGATCTCCGGATAGAAGGCCCGGTAGCGTTTGTTGTTGTCGCCGCCCGCGGCGAGCGCGGCAAATGAATCGCGCAGGAACTTGGTGTTGCGGTCGTAAAGCACCTGCAGGGCCGCGACCGCCTTCTTGGCATCGTTGAAGCTCTGTCGGCCAAACGGCTCCGGCGTGACGACCGATTCAATGGCTTGGGGATAGATTCGCTTTTCCATGACTCAATATAGAGAGTTGGACGCGCGGTTGGGAGGGGGTAAGGCGGCCTCAATACGCGCTGTCGGCGTTTTTCGGTCTGCTAACCGCGCTGCAGGCTAACCAGCAGCACAAAGCCGAGGCCTGACTTCCTCAACGCAGGCGCCTCGATCGTCGAGCCAGCATTGGTGCGCATCGTCGGCACGGCCAGTACCGGGACCGAAAGAACAGTCAGGATGCGCGCCGCGCGCGGCAGCAGCCGAAGCGTCTTGAGGGTGTTGGCGGCGAGGCGGTTCATCGGCGTTTTGCTTTTCTCTAAAGGTTCAGCTCTTTGTCGTTTCAGTGGTGAAGATGGTTCAAGCAACCGAGTCGGCAGGAACTGGCGACGTCCCAGGAGCGGGACGGCCGGCCGGCTTCGGCGACAAGGACGGCGAACAACATGCCGAACAGGCTCATCAGCAGGCAGACGATGGTGAAGCGGCGGGCAAGCATTGCGCGGTGTCTCCTTCAATACGCATGACAATGCCTTGCCCCGGCTGAACCGGCTCTGATGGCTCCGTTCATCTGGGGTTCAAAATGGTTGATGATCTCTGGGCGTGCCGCCTTGAAAGCAGCGACCTATGGCGACGCCGCGGCTGCGAGACCGATAACATGAAAACGGGGCCGACTGGCCCCGCTCACCCCTGGCAGGAATGGCACGATCAGAGCTTATGCCAGGTCTGGCTCTTGCAGATCAGCCCGCCGAGCACGCAGCCGCTCATCTTGAGCGAACTGCCGGAAAGCGATGCTTTGCCCGAATAGGTCTTGTCGGTTTCCGGGTCGGTTATGGTGCCGGCATATTTGTTGTCGCCGGCAACCTTCAGTGAACCGATGTTCTTGCCGGCAAATTTGCCGGATTTGAGCGTAATCGAAAATGCCCCGCCGCCACCCGAAATGGCGGCAGTCGATCCGGCTTGCGTTTTCCAATTGCCTTCGATCGGATCGGCCCATGCCGCGCCGGTCATCATTATTGCGGCCGCGAGGGCCAGGCTCACTTGTCGAAACATGTCTTTCCTCCCTCAGGTAAGTCCAATCGGGCTCCGTCCCGGGTGTCTGCCCCTTACGCAAACGTAAGCTAGTCCAGCTCCCGGAAAAACAAAAGCGGTGCCGCGACGGAAGGGTTGCGGGTTTTTGCCCGCTCCCGAACGGCCGCGCCGGCGAAAAATGAAACGGGCCGCACACGTCTTTGTCTTCTGTGGTTAGCGGAGTCTTGATCCGCGCCTCGCAAGTTTTCTTCAAATCTTGTGCAAACCGGCGCGATTGCTGGCTTTGTATCCTTAACGAATTTTCGCGTTTACCTCTTGTTTTAGCTTTGTTTTCCTCAAATTAAGCACGCCATTTAACGACGGATTCAAGCCTCCGGGGCATTCTCGAAAGCATCGAAAGAGCGGCCGCCCCCGACGGTAATCAAGGACACCGAGGGACAGACGGAGACAGCTCTCGGGAGCCAGAACAGGGGATTTGAAATGGCACGTTTTGAAATGCTTGAAGCCGGCTTCGGCGCCATGGGGGCAACTGCCCAGGCCGATATTCTCTTCGAGTTGGGCATGATGTATGCGACTGGCCGCGATTGCGAGACCGATGTCGTCGCCGCCCACAAATGGTTCAACATCGCCGCGATCAAGGGTTCGGCCCGCGCCGCTGAACTGCGCTCCGAATTGTCTGCCGCCATGTCGAAGGTCGAGATCGCCAAGGCGCTGCGCGAAGCTCGCGAATGGATGACGATGCACTGAATTCGCCGGCATCGACTTCACAAGGGTACTGACCTCACAACAGGGATGCTTCGGGTCAAGGCCGCGCAGAGGGCCGGGCCCGAAAAATCAAGGCCGCGCAAGACGGCTGAGCCAACAAGATCAAGAACACGGCGGCAAGCTGTGCAATAGACAGGGAAGGCGAGCGGGTCCTGGCGCCGATGGGAAGCTCATGGCAAAAGCCGCGACCGGCCGGAACAAGGCTGGCGCGGCTTTGTCTTTGGGACTGCGTGTTGCAGGCCCAATCGAGTGCCGACGATGCGTCTAGACAGCCCCGGTGAAGGGTGAAATTCTCCCGCCACTCTGGAAGAGGCGCGGCCGGGATGGTCGCGCGAGAGTGGAGGAGTTGTGTCACCATGAAGAAATTCAGTATTTTGAGCGCCGCCATATTTGGCCTAATGATGACCGCGCCGGTAGCCTTCGCCGACGACATCACCTTTTCGGTGGTCGGACCGATGACCGGTCAGCTTGCCACCATCGGCGATCAGTTCAAGCAGGGCGCGCAAGCCGCCGCCGACGCGATCAACGCGGCGGGCGGCGTCGACGGCCGCCAGATCAAGCTCGACATCGAGGACGACCAGTGCGATCCGAAGCAGGCGGTTTCGGTCGCCAACCGCATCATCGCCAATGGTGTCAAGTTCATCGATGGCCACGCCTGCTCGGGCTCCAGCATCCCGGCCTCCGCCGTCTACGCCGAAGCCGGTGCGCTGATGATGAGTCCGGCTTCCTCGAACCCGGTACTAACCGACGCAGCGGCGAAGGCCGGCTGGCCGACGATCATGCGCCTCTATACGCGCGACGATGCGCAGGGCGCTTTCATCGGTCCATGGATCGCCAAGAAATATGCCGGCAAGAACGTCGTCATCATGCACGACAAGAGCGCCTATGGGCAGGGCGTGGCCGATGCCGTCAAGGCAACGATGAACCAGAACGGTCTCAAAGAGATCCTCTACGAGGGCATCAACGCCGGCGAGAAGGACTATTCCGCGCTTGTTACCAAGCTCAAGGAGCTGAAAGCCGACGTCGTCTATTTCGGCGGCTATCACCCCGAAGCCGGCCTGATCCTGCGCCAGTCGGCGGAGCAGAACCTCAAGTTCCAGTTGATCATGCCGGACTCGATCGCTTCCCCGGAATTCTGGCAGGTTGCCGGTCCGGCCGGCGAAGGCACCATGTTCGTCTTCCCATCGGACCCGCAGGCGAAGCCCGAAGCCAAGGAAGCCATCGCCAAGATCAAGGCCGGCGGCTTCGTGCCGGAGGGCTTCACGCTGTTTTCCTATGCGGTGATCCAGGCCTTCGCCGAAGGCATCAAACGCGCCGGCAGCGACGATCCGGCAAAAGTCGCTGAAGCGTTAAAGAACGGCCAGCCGATCAGCACGGTTGTCGGCTCGGTCACCTTCGACGAGAAGGGCGACCTCAAAAACGCCAGCTACGACATCAACCAGTGGCACGACGGCAAATACGCGCCGATCCAGCCGTGATGGCCGCGGCGCCGCAAGACGCGCTGCTGTAATTGAACATGGCCGGGGTCAAACCCGGCCATGTTGTTTTTGGCGACGCCTTTGTCACGCGTTCGAGATCACTTCGTGGATAGGGAAACAGCAGTCAACTGAGGTTCCTCGGCAAAGCGAACCAGCACGGTGCCGTCGGTTACCTGCGCGCCTTCGGCAGCAATCTCGGCGATAACCCCGTCATGGGGCGCGGCAATGGTGTGCTCCATCTTCATCGCCTCCAGGATCAGCAGCGGCTGGCCCTTGATCACGGACTCGCCTCTGGCTGCACGCACCAATTTGACTAGGCCGGGCATTGGCGCGCGCAGGCTGCCGGAAGCGGCGGCGGCTTCGTCGGCTCGCGCCAGCGGATCCGGCACGGCAAAACCGTAGCCTATTGCACCATCGAAGACCGTGACGTGGCCCGGCCAGCGGGCGAGGCGAGGCGCGGCGCGAAGATCATGCGAATTGACGCTGTCATAGGGCGCATCCAGCGCCACCTCGAACCGTCCGTCCGGCCGCACCGACACGCGCGTGACGATCTCCTGCTCGCCAAACTTCAGCAGCATGCGCCGCGCTACAGTGTGGAAATGCGCATAGCCGGCCAGTGACGACCAGGGATCGTCCGAGGACGGCAAGTCGCCCGCACCGGACGCGGCAAGTGCCGCGGCGGCAATCGTCTCACCGCTCGGCGGCGGAACCGCCGTCAACGCCTGCAGATGCCTAGCGATCAGGCCGGTATCGACATCGCCCGCCGCAAAATCTGCATCAGCGACTAGGGCGGCAAGGAAGGCAGTGTTGACCGTCGAGCCGGCGATTTCTGTCTGCGACAGCGCCGCGCCAAGCGCTGTGAGCGCTGCCCGTCTGTCCTTGCCGTGGATGATCAGCTTGGCGATCATCGGGTCGTAAAACGGCGAAATCGCATCGCCGGCGCGCACACCGGTTTCGATGCGCATGGTCGCACCCTCCGGTGCCGGCTGCGGAAATTTCAAATGGTGCAAGGTGCCGGTCGCCGGCAAAAACCCTCTTGCCGCGTCCTCGGCATAGATGCGCGCCTCGAAGGCGTGGCCGGAGAGCGCGATCTCGCTCTGCGTCTTCGGCAGTTTTTCGCCGGAGGCTACCCGCAACTGCCACTCGACCAGGTCGATGCCGGTGACCATTTCGGTGACGGGGTGCTCGACCTGCAGGCGGGTGTTCATTTCCATGAACCAGAAACGGTCGGCCTTCAGCCCTTGCGAGGCATCGACGATGAACTCGATCGTGCCGGCGCCGGAATAGTGGATTGCCTTGGCGGCTTTCACCGCCGCCTCGGTCATCGCCTTGCGCAGTGCCGGCGTCATGCCCGGGGCAGGCGCCTCCTCGATCACCTTCTGGTGGCGGCGCTGTGCCGAGCAGTCGCGTTCGTGAAGATGCACGGCGTTGCCGAAATTGTCACCAAACACCTGCACTTCGATGTGGCGCGGCTTGTCGACATATTTTTCCACCAAGACGCGGTCGTCACCGAACGCGGCTTTCGCCTCGCGCCGCGCGCCCGACAGTGCTTCCGAAAAATCATCGGGATGCTCGACGCGCCGCATGCCTTTGCCGCCGCCGCCGGCGCGCGCCTTGATCAGTACGGGGTAGCCTATCTCGCGCGCCTTGGAGGCGAGCAACACGATCTCCTGCGCTTCGCCATGGTAGCCCGGAACGACAGGCACGCCGGCCTTTTCCATCAGCCGCTTGGCCGCGTCCTTCAGTCCCATGGCGCGGATCGAGGCCGCCGACGGGCCAATGAAGATCAGCCCAGCCGCCGCGACCTGGTCGACGAATTCGGGGTTTTCCGAAAGAAAGCCGTAGCCCGGATGGATGGCCTCGGCACCTGTGGCCAAGGCCGCCGCAATGATCTTGTCGCCGCGCAGATAGCTTTCGTTGGCGGGAGAGGCGCCGATATGCACCGCTTCGTCGGCCATTTCGACATGCAAGGCGCGATCGTCGGCGTCGGAATAGACGGCGACGCTGCGCACACCCATCCTGCGTGCCGTGCGGATCACCCGGCAGGCGATCTCGCCACGGTTGGCGATCAGGATCTTGGCGAACATCGGGCCTCCACAGGCAGAGCTGCCGCCAACGGCGCGAATTCTCGTCACGCGAACTGCGGCAATGCCCTGCTTTGTAGTCTGGCGGTCAAAGGGTAGGCAAGCGAGGCCTGCCTACTTTGAGGCCGCGATTTCGCAAGCTCCCCCGGTCGTGACCCTGTAACGGTCGCGGGTGACCTGGCAGGATTTCATCGCCATATCCTCGGCAGCCTTTTGCGAGGGCGCATTCAAGCGCGAGCCGCACAGGATGTACAACGAACGCACCCGGGAATACGGAGTGGTCGCATAAGCTGAATGGCCGCTGGCCGCCACATAGGCCTTATATGCCTTGGTGCATGGCCGATCCGCGGTCGCCGGAAAATACGGGTAGAAGCGGACGTCGCCCTTGCTTCCAGCCAGCGATTCCGCCGCGCCGACATTGGGGCTCGAGATTAGAAGCAACCCGGTTATTAGCGAGAAGACTGCTTGTTTGACGCCTATAGATTTCATTTTTCCCACCCATTGAATACGTCGAAGGCCGACGAGTGTCGGTCTATTTGGAGGCAGCTATGGCGCAGGCCCCTGCAGTCGTGACCTTGTACTTGCTGCGCGCGGACTGGCAGGATTTCAACGCCAGCGCCTCCGCAGCCTTCTGGGATGTTGCATTCAGATAAGCACCGCAAATAGTGAATTCGGTTGCCCAGTTGAATGGCGTCATCGCATAGGCCGAGTGACCGCCAGCCGCCACATAGTCCTTGTAATTCTTGCCGCAGCCTCCGATTGTACCCGGTGCAAAATAGACCGGAAAGCGGCTGTCGCCCTTGCTTCCCGCCAGCGATTCGGCGGCGCCGACATTCGGTGCAGAGGCCACAAGCAGTGCAAGTACCGACATGGTTGCTCGCTTGATTGATAAAGATTTCATTGCCAAACCCATTTGAACCCCAAACACTGAAATATATTCGCCTACTTGGAGGCAGCGATTTCGCAGCCGCCGCCTGTTGTAACTCTGTAACTGTTGCGGGCGGCCTGACAGGATTTCAACGCCAATTCTTCGGCAGCTTGCTGTGACGGTGCATTCAAGCGCGAGCCGCAGATGATGTACAGAGAACGCACCCGGGAATACGGAGTGGTTGCATAGGCTGAATGGCCGCCGGCCGCTACATAGGCCTTGTAGGCCCTGGTACACGGATCCTTCGGGCTCTGCGGCAAATAGGGATAGAAACGGGTCTCGCCCTTGCTTCCCGCCAGCGACTCCGCTGCGCCGATGCCAGGGGTCACTAATATAAGCAACCCTGCAAGTAAATGCACAGTTGTTCTCTGAAAAACCCGCCGCCTCATCTTCGCCCAATCCCCATTGGTATTTGCGATGATCAATAGCCGTGATTCTTTCGTCTGGCCAGATCGAGAAGCAAAAAATAGTCTGGAGATGTGGTGGGTTGTCTCCCGCGCAGGGTCACACCCTGCCGAGTGCAGCAACGACCCGCTGATACAATTCGGTCGTCGGCTCGTCGAAGCAGCAGAAAATGACGGTTTCCGGAACGATGTTCTGGCCGATGAAGGCGCTCACGGTCCCGACAGCAATTTGCGTCGCCTGATCCTTCGGATAGCGGTAGGCCCCGGTCGAGATCGCTGGAAACGCTACCGTCCGGCAGTCCTTTGCGGCGGCGATTTCGAGCGACCGGCGATAGCAGGAGGCGAGCAGTTCGGCTTCTCCTTTGCTGCCACCTTGCCAGACCGGCCCGACCGTATGAATGACGTAGCGCGCGGGCAGCCTGTAGCCCTTGGTGATTTTTGCGTCTCCGACCTTGCAGCCATGCAAGGTCCGGCATTCTGCCACAAGCTCGGGGCCGGCCGCGCGGTGGATAGCGCCGTCGACGCCGCCGCCTCCGAGAAGAGAGGTATTGGCGGCGTTGACGATGGCATCGACCGCCAGCTTCGTGATGTCGCCGGTTTGAATGCGAATCCTCTGGCCGATTTCGCTCATCTCACATCCTGAACACGCCGAATTTTGTCTCCTCGATCTCGGCGTTGAGCGCGGCCGAAAGGCTGAGCGCCAGCACCTCGCGGGTCTTGGCCGGGTCGATGATGCCGTCGTCCCAGAGCCTTGCCGACGAATAGAGCGGGTGTCCCTCGTGCTCGTACTTCATCAGGATCGGCTTCTTGAATTTCGCTTCCTCCTCGGCGCTCCATTCCCCACCCTTGCGCTCGATGCCTTCGCGCTTGACCACGGCAAGCACCGTTGCCGCCTGCTCGCCGCCCATCACCGAAATGCGGGCATTCGGCCACATCCACAGGAAGCGTGGCGAATAGGCGCGTCCGCACATGCCGTAATTGCCGGCGCCGAACGAGCCGCCGATGATCACGGTCACCTTCGGCACCTTGGCCGTTGCGACCGCCATCACCAGCTTGGCGCCGTCCTTGGCGATGCCGCCGGCCTCGTATTTTCGCCCGACCATGAAGCCGGTGATGTTCTGCAGGAAAATCAGCGGGATCTTGCGCTGGCAGCACAACTCGATGAAATGCGCGCCCTTTAGCGCGCTTTCTGAAAACAGCACGCCATTGTTGGCGACGATGCCGACCGGCATGCCGCTGAGATGGGCGAAACCGGTGACCAGCGTGGTGCCATAATTCTGCTTGAACTCATCGAACTCGGAACCGTCGACGGTGCGGGCGATTACCTCGCGCACGTCGTAGGGCTGGCGCAGATCCGTCGGCACGATGCCGTAGAGTTCATGTGGATCGTGAAGCGGCGGAATCGATTTCTGTAAGGCAAGGCTTACAGTCTTGTTCCGATTCAGGTTTTTGACGATACGCCGGCATATGGCCAGCGCATGCTCGTCGTCGAGCGCATAGTGGTCGGCAACGCCGGAAAGCCTTGTGTGCACGTCGGCGCCACCGAGGTCCTCGGCGGTGACGTCCTCGCCCGTGGCCGCCTTCACCAGCGGCGGGCCGCCGAGAAAGATGGTCGCCTGGTTGCGCACCATGATTGTCTCGTCCGACATCGCAGGCACATAGGCGCCGCCGGCCGTGCACGAACCCATGACGCAGGCGATCTGCGGAATGCCGGCGGCCGACATGTTGGCCTGGTTGTAGAAGATGCGGCCGAAATGATCGCGGTCGGGAAACACCTCGTCCTGGTTGGGCAGATTGGCGCCGCCGCTGTCGACCAGATAGACGCAAGGCAGATTGTTCTGCAATGCGATCTCCTGTGCACGCAGATGCTTCTTCACCGTCAGTGGATAATAGGTGCCGCCCTTCACCGTGGCGTCATTGACGACGACCATCACTTCGGTGCCTTCGACGCGGCCGATGCCGGCGATGAGGCCGGCCGAAGGGATGTCCTCGCCATACATCGACCATGCCGCGAACTGGCCGATTTCGAGGAAGGGCGAGCCTGTATCGAGCAATTGGGCTAGGCGTTGCCGCGGCAGGAGCTTGCCGCGGGAGACGTGCCGCTCACGCGCCTCTTCCGAGCCACCGCGGTCGATGGCGGCGGCTTTTTCAGCAATATCGGCGACCAGCGCCCGCATGCGCTCGGCATTGGCGCGGAAGGCATCGGAGGCGGACGACATCTGAGAGGTGAGGGGGGCCATGGCGCTACCGGATCAGCTCGATCTTGCAGCCGACATCGAGGTCGCCCCAATCGCGATCAGCGGTGACGGCAATGGCATTCTCGCGAATTGCCAGCGCCAGGCAAGCCCGATCGCCCAGCGACAAGCCGCGATGCCGCGTCAATTGGCGAAGCTGCCCGGCGGCGATGCCCATCGCGTCGTCGAAAGCGGCGATCGGCATGCCGAGACTGGCGAGGTCGTCCGCGGCCTGTTCCATGCTGCGTCCCTTGTCGATCAGCTTGGCGATGATTTCGGCCGCATTGACCGAACTGCATTGTGCATCCGGCGCGAGCCCCAAAGCATTATCGGTGCCTTGCTCGTTGAGCAGGATTGCGAGCGCCGCCGAACTGTCCATGACGTAGGGCTTCATTTCGCCCGCTTTCCTGTCGTCCCTTCGGCGTGAAGCCGGTCGAGACGCTTGTCGCTTCGACGCTGCTCTTCCCGTCGCTCTTTCAGAAATTCGTCGACGACGCTTTCACCGGGCTGTTTCAACGCTGACAATTCGGCCTGGACGCGTCGCAGATTCTGCAGCCACGATCTTACCCGCAGCTCGCCGTTTTCGACATGAAGGATCATGTCCTCGCCAGGCTTCACGCCCATCTCCTCGCGCATCGCGGCAGGAATGACGAAGCGCCCGCCCTCGCCAAGCTTGACACGCTCGCGTTTCGCCGGAGCACGAAGCTGTGGTTGGCGAGCGCCGGCATCGAACCGTGCTTGCGGATCTTCGTCAAATCCGGACTTTCCCGTTTTGCCAGCCATGGTCCGTCTCGCCTGTGTTGTGGCACATATTCGGAAGTGTGCCACATCGTGCGGCTTCTGGCAAAATCTCAAAAAGACGCCATCAGGCGCCCTCCACCATGATTTCCCGCCCGATCAGCCAGCGACGGATTTCGCTGGTGCCGGCGCCGATCTCGTAGAGCTTGGCGTCGCGCAAAAGCCGGCCGGTCGGGTAGTCGTTGATGTAGCCGTTGCCGCCCAAAAGCTGGATGGCGTCGAGCGCCATCAGCGTTGCCTTTTCGGCGGCGAACAGAATACAGCCGGCAGCATCCTTGCGGGCCGTCTCACCGCGATCGCAAGCGGCGGCCACGGCATAGACGTAGGCGCGCGCCGCGTTCATCGTCGCATACATGTCGGCGAGCTTGCCTTGCACCAGCTGGAATTCGCCGATCGGCTGACCGAATTGCCTGCGTTCATGCACGTAAGGTATCGCCACGTCGAGGCACGCTGCCATCAGCCCGACCGGGCCGCCGGCCAGCACGGCGCGTTCGTAGTCGAGGCCCGACATCAGCACCTCGACGCCGCGCCCTTCCTCGTGCAGCACATTGTCGAACGGCACTTCGACATTCTCGAACACCAGCTCGCCGGTGTTCGAGCCGCGCATGCCGAGCTTGTCGAGCTTTTGCGCCACGGAAAAACCGGCAAAAGCCTTTTCGACGATGAAAGCGGTGATGCCGCGCGAATTGAGTTCCGGATCGGTCTTGGCGTAGACGACCAGCGTCTCGGCGTCCGGCCCGTTGGTGATCCACATTTTGGTGCCGTTCAGCACATAGCGATCGTTGCGCTTTTCGGCGCGCAGGCGCAGCGACACCACATCGGAGCCGGCACCCGATTCCGACATCGCCAGTGCGCCGACCTTCTCGCCGCTGCAGAGCGAAGGCAGATATTTTTCCTTCTGCGCCTGCGTTGCCCAGCGGTTGATCTGGTTGACGCAGAGGTTGGAATGGGCGCCGTAGGAGAGGCCGACCGAGGCCGAGGCGCGCGAAATCTCCTCCATCGCCACGACATGGGCGAGGTAGCCCATGCCGCTGCCGCCGAAATCGGGATCGGCGGTGATGCCGAGCAGGCCGAGCCCGCCGAGCTCCGCCCACAGATGTGCCGGGAATTCGTTCGAGCGGTCGATCTCGGCGGCGATCGGTGCTATCTTTTCCTGCGCGAAGCGCCGCACCAGGTCGCGCAGCGCCTCGATGTCTTCGTCAAGCCCGAAGTTGAGCGTCTGCGTGTACATGCCGTTCCTCCCGGCGCACGATCCCGAAAATCGGGATCATGCGCGAAATCAAGTTGCTAGAGCGTCCTTTGCGCGCCCGATTAGAGGCGCGGCGTCGTAGCTCGTTGACGCGCCATCGCTCTTTGCTCCAACAAGGCGCATTGTCATTGCTAGATATGTAGCGGTGACTTCGGCGATCGACAGTCGTTCGCCCGGCCGGAACCAGACGATGACGCCGGTCATCATCTGGATCAGCGCCATGGCGGTGAGCCCGGTGTCTTCGATGCTGAATAACCCCGCTTCGACGCCGTCGCGCAGGATGGCGCGCAGCTCCTTCTCGTAGGCCGTGCGCATGCGCAGGATCTGCGTGAGTTTTTCATGCGACAGGCTGCGCAGCTCCATGTTCGAGACATGGGTGGAGTGGCGGCGTTCGATATGGAAAGCGATGTGGTTTTCGACATAAGCGGCAAGCCGCGCTGCCGGATCGGCGCCGACAGGGCGTGTTGCGCGCCACGCCTCGATCAAGCCTTCCATATGCTCACGCATCAGCATGAACAGAAGGTCCTGCTTGGTCGGGAAGTAGCGGTACAGCGCCGCTGCCTGGACGCCGACCTCGGCCGCCAGCTGGCGCATCGACATCGCCTCGTAGCCGAGACGCGCAATCAGGCTGACCGCCGCCTCGCGGACCGCAGCTTCGGTCTTCTCTCCGTCGGAACCGGTCGTACGCGCCATGACAAGCCGCCTTTTCGCGGATAATAAAACAAACGTTCAATTAATTCAAGGACCGAGGCATGTCCGGGCAGGGCAATGGCTTCAGATTTGCTCTATCTGCACCCTGGAGAATTTTGTGCGATGGAAGCGAATGAGCAGGACCATGCCTTGCTAGGCAACAATCCTGAAATCGGCCGACGTGTCGCGAGCCTCGATCTCTTCGACATCGACCTTTGAAACCGCTGCCCCTGGCGGCCCTTGCCAAAACCGTTCGATCATCGTCGAGACCGCCGCCCCGGTCCCTGCGATCAAGGCTGTCACCGAGCCGTCAACTTCGTTGCGCACCCACCCGGCAAGGCCAAGCGCCGACGCCTCGCGCCGCACCCAAACCCGGTAGCTGACGCCTTGCACCTTGCCGTATATGCGTACCTGCACCGTACGATCGGTCATCGCGCTCTCCATCCTTTGAGTCGAGTCTGGCGCATCGCCGCGCAAATTCAACCGCGCAACGTGCATCGAAGGTTTCTCTCCGGTCGCTATCCGCCAGATTTCGCACTGCGAGATAGGTGGCGCCTCCACCGATGATTGACTAAGTCAAATAATAGGCGATCATGGCCCTGACGGAGCGGTCCGTCCGAAGGAGGTCGACATGCCGGCCGATCGGAATGCCCTTGTCGCGGAGATACGTGGCTTCAATCGCTTCTACACGCGCCTGATCGGGCTGCTCGACCTGACCTTGACGCACAGCGTCTATACGCTGGGCGAGGCGCGGCTGCTGTTCGAATTGGGCGGCCGATCCCGCGCTGTCGCCAATAGCGGCGGTGAGGCAGGGTTTCTTGCACGGGCGTTCCACCTCGATCTCCGGCCGGCGGCCTTCGAAATCGCTGCCGAACTCCGCCTCGATCCGGCCTATGTCTCGCGCGTCCTGAGGAGGTTCGCCGCCGCTGGCCTGACCGAGACACGCTCTGACCCAGCCGATCGGCGCAGACGTATCCTGTCGCTGACCGCTCGCGGAAGTGCTGAGCTCGCCAGGCTTCAGGCTGCGGCGGATCGCGACCTCGCCCGGCTGACGGCCGGCCTCGCCGATGGCGCGGCTGCCGAATTATCGGACGCCTTGAAGCGCGTCATGCGTCTGCTCGGGGAGAAATAGCGGGCAGCACTGGAATCCCGGCGTTGCGCTCTTCAGTTCCCCCGCGCTGCCGCCAGTGCGCCAGGCAGTTCCTCGGCAAAGATGTCGAGCTCGTGGTCGAGGCCGACACTGACCCGGATGCAGCGGTCGAGAACCGGCACCATCGGCTTGCGGATGAAGACGTCGCGTGACAACAGCGCCTGTAGCACTTTCAGTGCGAAAGCGCCGTCGCGGCCGCAGTCGATGGTGACGAAATTGGTCGCCGAAGCCAGCGGCTTCAGCCCGCTCGCTTCGGCTATTGCGGCGATACGCCGGCGGCCGGCGGCGACCCGCGCCACCACGCTATCCAGCCAAGCCTGATCGGCAAGCGCCTCGACACCGGCGATCTGCGCCATGCGGGTGACGCCATAGTGGTTGCGGATCTTCTCGAAGTCCCGAATCACCTGGGCCTCGGCCACCGCATAGCCGCAGCGTATGCCGGCCAGCCCATAGGCCTTGGAGAAGGTGCGCATGCGGATGACGTTCGGCGGCGCCACATCGATCGGCGGCAGCGCTGAGGCTGGCCCTAATTCGCCATAGGCTTCGTCGAGCACCAGCATTGTGGTCTCCGGCAAGGCTTCGATGAAGCGGCTGAGCTCGGCGGCTTCCCACCAGCTGCCCATCGGATTGTCCGGATTGGACAGGTAGACCAGTGGCGCCTTTTCCCTGGCCACTGCCGCCAGCAGGCCGTCGAGGTTTTCCCGATCGTTCTCGTAGGGCACTGCGACCAGCCGGCCGCCGACGCCGGCAACATGAAAGTTGAAGGTCGGATAGGCGCCGAGCGAGGTCACCACCGCATCGCCCGGCGCCACATACATGCGCGCAACCAGGCTGAGCAGCCCGTCTATGCCTTCGCCGACGACGACGTTTTCGGCGCCGACACCGAGATGCCGGGCCACGGCTACCTTCAAATCGTGATTGTCAGGGTCGCAGTACATCCACATGTCGCCGGCAATCTCGGCCATACGGGTAACGACGCGCGGCGAAGGGCCAAAGCTGCTCTCATTGGCGCCGATGCGGGCGCGAAAGGCGCGGCCGCGATCACGCTCCTGCGCCTCCGGGCCGACAAACGGTACCGTGGAGGGAAGCGCGTCGATGAGCGGCGTAAGGGGAGGGCGCAGGCGCATGATAGGGCTCGTTCGAAAGGGGGCCTTCTTGCTAGCCTGCCAGCTTGGCCTGCGCAAGTTCCGCGGCAGGCGGGCACGTCAGGCTGGATTCTCCCGGATCATTTTGCTAGCGAGACATGATGAGCAACCGACTGCCGCCCGCCTGGTCCAAACATATAAAGTCCCGCTCGGCGCCGAAAGTGGAACCGCCGAAAGCCAAACCATTGTCGCGGGCGCAGGCTGACGACATGCTGCTGAAACAGGCATATGACTTTCAGCAGGCCAAGCGGTTGGCCGAGGCTAAGGAACTGTGCCGTCGCGTGCTGGAGCGCACGCCCAACCATCCCTTGGCATTGTATATCATGGGCACGCTATTCATCGGGCTCGACGATGAAATTGCATTGCGATATTTGGCGCGAGCCGTCGGCGAGGAGCCTCGAAACCCCTATTACCACCTTAGTCTGGGTGAAACCTATCTGAAGGTCAGCGAATATTCGCCCGCAATCACGCATATTCAGCAAGCATTGAAGCTGAAGCCGGATTTGCTGGAAGCGCTTTGCGCGTTGGGACGCGCTTACGTCGAATTCGACAAGGCTGACATGGCTCTGCCGCTTTACGAGAGAGCGCTCAAGATCAACCGCGATCATCCTCGCGTTCGGGCGGGATTGGCCAGCGCCCTCATCGGTCTCGGCCGCATGGACGAAGCCGAAATCTATCTGAAAGAGGCGATCGAACGTCGCATAGCCATGCCAGCCGCCTATAATGAGCTTGTGCGCACGCGCAAATTCACTGAAGAGCCGGCGGAACTTAAGTCCATCTTGCGCGAGCTTGGCAACCCAAAGCTTGACCCGGACAGTGCGATGACACTTCATCACGCTGCCGGCAAGGTGCTGAACGACCTTAAGCGCTACGACGACGCGATAGATCATTTCAAGAAAGCCAAACAGGTCGCCGGCTATAAGTTCGATCTGGAAACCTATCGCCGCTGGGTCGACTCCACGATCGAGTTCTTCAACCCGGATATGTTGGCTGCCAAGGCGGGTTATGGAAGCCCATCGGAAGTGCCCGTGTTTGTACTGGGCATGCCCCGCTCGGGGACCACCCTGACCGAGCAGATTTGCGCGAGCCACCCGGATGTTCACGGCGCAGGAGAACTCAGCAAGCTAAGACGAACTGCAAATGCTGTCGGCCTTACGAGGCTTTCGGCACAGGGCTTGGGCCAATCGATCGTGCCGATCACCCCCGACCTAGCCAAGATGCTGACCGAGGGGCACCTGTCCTACCTTCGTGAGCGTGCGCCGACCGCACTTCGCATAGTCGACAAAATGCCCCAGAATTTCGAACTGGTCGGTCTCATAGGCCTTCTTTTCCCCAACGCGCGGATTATTCACTGTCGCCGCGACGCCATCGACAATTGCCTCTCATGCTTTTTCCTGAATTTCTCCAAGGGACACAGCTACATCACCGACCTGCAGACGCTCGGGCTGTATTATCGTGAATATGATCGCCTGATGCGACATTGGGACAAGGTTTTTCCGGGACGCATCTTCGAAAGTCGCTACGAGACGCTGGTTGCGGATCAGGAGGCACAATCGCGCCGTCTGATCGATCATCTTGGATTGCCCTGGGACGATGCCTGCCTGCGCTTCTTCGAGAATGACGGTTCGGTCAACACGGCCAGTCGCTGGCAGGTTCGGCAACCCATCTACAACTCGTCCATCAAGCAATGGAAAAATTATGAGAGCAAGATCCAGCCGCTGATTGACGCCTTGGGCGACCTAGCCGAACTTTGAACAAGGAGGGCGCCCGACAGGATAGGCCAGCCCTTCAGGCCAGGCTGGATTCTCCCGGACCATTTTGCTAGCGAGACATGATGAGCAACCGACTGCCGCCCGCTTGGTCCAAACACATAAAGTCCCGTTCGGCGCCGAAAGTGCAGCCGTCGAAAGTGAAATCGCCCTCGCGCGCGCAAGCTGACGACATGCTGCTGCGACAGGCGCTCGAACTTCAGCAAGCCAAGCGGCTCCCGGAGGCGGAGGAATTATGCCATCGCGTTCTCGCCCGCACGCCCAACCACCCGCTTTCGCTCTACATCCTCGGCACGTTGGGGCTCGGTATCGACGACGAGTTGGCTCTCAAATATTTTGCGCGGGCAGTAAGCCAGACGCCTCAGAATCCATATTTCCACCTTAGCCTGGGAGAGGCCGGTCTGAAGCTTGGCGACAGCTTGCTTGCGATCAGGCACCTGCAGCGCGCCTGCGAATTGAAACCCGATCTGGTGGAAGCGCTTTGCGGACTGGCGCGTGCCTACGTCAACTTCGACAAGGCCGAGATGGCTTTGCCCCTTTACGAGAAGGCGCTAAAGATCAACGGCGACCATCCCATGGTCCGGATTGGTCTGGCTGGTGCGCTCACCAGCCTCGGCCGCATGGACGAAGCCAGAGCCTATCTCGATCAGGCAATAGAACGTCGCGTCGATGTTGGGGCAGCCTACAATTACCTGGTCGACACGCAAAAGTTCACCGAAAAACCTGCCGAGCTCGACTCTATCCTGCGCGAACTCTCCAATCCCAGGCTCGAACCCGTTGCTGCATCGCAGCTTCACCACGCGGCAGGCAAAGTGCTGAACGATCTTCAGCGCTATGAAGAGGCGATAGATCACTTCAAGAGGGCGAAAAAGGCCGCTGGTCACGATTTCGACCTGGAGTACTACCGCCGAAGCGTCGATTCCATGATCGAGATTTTCAGCCCGTCACTATTGGAAGCCAAGGCTGGCCACGGCAGTCCGTCTGAAGTGCCTGTGTTTGTGCTGGGCATGCCCCGGTCGGGGACGACGCTGACGGAGCAGATCTGCGCGAGCCATCCGGATGTCCATGGCGCCGGGGAGCTTACGAAGCTGCGGCGAATCGCGAACTCGATGGGCTTTAGAATACTGTCGGATGAGGACCTGCGCAGTTCGATTATGTCGATGACGAGGGATCAGTCGAGGGCACTGGCCGAAGAATACCTGTCTTATCTGCGCCAGCACGCGCCTGCCGAGCCCCGCATCGTCGACAAGATGCCGCACAACTTCGAGTTTATCGGCGTGATTGGAATTCTCTTTCCCAACGCACGCATCATTCATTGCCGGCGCGATGCCATCGACAATTGCGTCTCCTGCTTCGTCTTGCATTTCACCAAGGACCACGGCTACAACGCCGACCTTGAGACACTCGGGTTGTACTACCGCGAATATGATCGCTTGATGCGGCACTGGGACAAGGTCTTTCCCGGACGTATTTTCGAAAGCCGCTATGAGACGCTGGTTGCGGATCAGGAGACGCAATCGCGCCGTCTCATCGATCATCTCGGCTTGCCTTGGGACGATTCCTGCCTGCGCTTTTTCGAGAGGAGCGGATCGGTCAATACCCCCAGCCGCTGGCAGGTCCGGCAGCCGATCTATAGTTCATCCGTCAAACGCTGGAAAAAGTATGAGAGCGCAATTCAGCCGCTGATTGACGCCTTGGGCGATCTGGCTGAAATTTGAACAAGTAGGATGCGCCCGATCGGCCGAGGTCGATCGTGACTTGCTGTCGAGATACATTGATCCGGTAGGCCAGCTCTTCAGATCGGCCCAAGTTTTTCTTTGCACGAACAAGCGTGCGGAGCGAGCATTGCATTCGACCAGCCCTGCGATCGGCTGCTCAGCAGCAGCCTGCATTATGCATCGAGAGTTGACAGCTGCGTCGCGCCGATACGAAAAACCCGGCGGTTGCCCGCCGGGTTCAATCTCAATCTAGCTCGGACTGTTAGAATGAGCGCTGGAAGCGGAGCATGCCGCCGACGCTGTCCTTGTCGTCGGCATTGGTCCAGTTGCGATCGTAGGCTTTGTCAAACTGACCGTCGCGGGCCCAATCGACTTCGGCAGTGATCGTGAAGCCGGGAACGATATCGTAGGCAATGTTCGCGGCGACGCCGTAGTTTTTGTCATCGTCAGCCGACGCCTGGAGGTTGAACGAGGTCTTCTCGTTTATGGTGTAAGTGCCACCACCCCAGACTGCCCAGTTGCCGCCCCATTGCTTGTAGAAGTTGCGGTCGATGTTGTCGTCAGAGCCGTAGCCGGCCATGATGAACAGCGTCAGGTTCTGTATCGGCGTAACGTCGACGCGAACCTTGCCGGCCCACTCTTCCCAGGTGCTGTCATAGGCGGCGACACCGGTGATCGAGCCCCAGCCCTGTGTGTATTTGATACCGCCGACGACATACGGGACATAGCTGTCGATGGAATCATTGCCGCTGTTGCTGTCTTGGAAAATGCCAGGATCCGCGGCGGCACTGCCCGAACCGGTTTCCAATGAAGCCACGGCCGAGAAGCCGTTGCCGGCATCGAAGTAATACTGGACGACATTGGTGTCGAAGCCGCCGTAGGGGACCAGCGTATCCTGGATGACGTTGCCGGCGTAGCCGATGAAGGTATCGAAGGCCGATTCGTCCTTGCCGACGCGCAGACCACCGAGCTGGACCCAGGCAAAGTTCAGCGAAACGCTCGTACCGCCATTGAAGTTGTCATCAAGGTAATCGTTGTGGTTACCCCAGTTGAAGCGCGTCTCGGTGTAGGTCTTCAAGGTGCCGAGCTCGGTTTCCTGGCCGGTCCAGGTCTTCAGCGTGAAGCGGGCGTGCTTGTAGTAGGTATCCTGCGAGTCGCCGTCCTGCTGATCGGTGGTCTTTGCACCGTCGAATGAGCCGACGTCGCCGATGCCGATGTCATAGCGGACGTAGCCGCCGATGCGCAGGCAGGTTTCGGTGCCGGGGATGTAGAAATAGCCAGCGCCGTAGACGTCGCAAATCTTGACGTATTCAGCGGGTTCCGGCTCGGCGACGACGACGGCGTCGGCGGCGCGCGCACCGGAAACTGCGATCAGTGCCGCAGCGGAGCCGAGAAGAAGGCTCTTGATGTTCATTTTCTGACCTCCAGTCAGAATCGGGACGGAGGTCGGCGAAAAGCAACTCGTTGGGTTCGTTTTTATTTATATTTCAAATAGATAGGTCCTAAGGCCGTCAGCGAGGCTCTGTCGGCCAAAAACGTTTACTCGCAAAGGCCTTGCCCGAACCGGTCTTGAAATATCGCTCGAGTTGCCGTGCGTTGGCCTCGGTTTCAACCCCGATGTAGGCCTTCAAGATTGCAGCCAGATAAGCCTTAGTCGAAGTCACATAGCCTGATCGGTGCGAATCAAAACGGCGTCGAAGATCGTTGATCGATCCGACATAGACATCGCCGTTACGGAGTTGCAGAAAATAGACGTACCACATGGTCCCCCTACGCTACTTCGTAGCTTCGGGCGACACCCTACGCCCAAAATGCGGTTTCGGGTGGTCTGCCACCCGAAGCCCGCAGGGCGTAGGGTGGCGGAGAGGATGGGATTCGAACCCACGAGAAGCTTTTGACCTCTACTCCCTTAGCAGGGGAGCGCCTTCGACCACTCGGCCACCTCTCCGTTGCGCCGGTGGATAAAGAAAAGCGCCGGCACAATCAACAAGCTGGCGCTATTATCCTTGAAAAATCGACCCTTCGCCAAAGCGCCGCCCGGCGATGTGGCGATTCTGCGGCAATTCCCTGGTTCGCGACTCGGGCCATGGTCACATTTCAGGCCGACCATCGCCGGAATCCGCCGTTTGCTACGGCTTGCGAAGGGCTGTTGGTTAACGGGAGCTTTCGGAGTGAGGCCAAATCGTGTCATTTGTGCAACAACGCTGGGGTATAGCGCCAACACAAACCTTTTGCCGGTACGATCGTGGTTGAACGCCGCCGTCTCATGGGTAATGTCGGGTTTGAAGGAGCGGCGCGGTGCGCATCTTTTTCGGTAGTGGGGATGGGGCAGGGAACGCTGTCCTTCAGCAAAGAATACCCAGACCCGTTTTTTAACTTTTGACTGGAGGTCAGAAAATGAACATCAAGAGCCTTCTTCTCGGCTCCGCTGCGGCACTGATCGCAGTTTCCGGTGCGCGCGCCGCCGACGCCGTCGTCGTCGCCGAGCCGGAACCCGCTGAATACGTCAAGATCTGCGACGTCTACGGCGCTGGCTACTACTACATCCCCGGCACCGAAATCTGCCTGCGCATCGGCGGCTATGTCCGCTATGACATCTCCGTGGGCCAGGCTGGCTCGTTCGACGGCGCCAGGTACCAGGACCTGTCGGATGCCTTGGATGGTGAAGACAACGTCAACGACGGCTATTACAAGCAGGCTCGCTTCACACTGAGGACCTACACCGGCCAGGAAACCGAGATGGGCACCTTGAAGACCTACACCGAGACCCGCTTCAACTGGGGAACCGGTTATCAAGACGTGCCTGGGTTCGACGAGCACTTTTCCAGGTTTGGTAGCAGGGGCGTTTCGCTGAATTTCGCCTGGATCCAGCTCGGTGGTCTTCGCGTCGGTAAGGACGAAACAGCCTTCAACACGTTCACCGGCTACGCCGGCAACGTCATCCAGGATACGATCGTTCCCTACGGCGGCTTCGACACCAATGTCGTCCAGTACTACTTCGATGCCGGCAACGGCTTCTCGGCCGTGGCTTCGTTGGAAACCGGTGAAGGCTTTATCCTTAACAGCGCCAATACTGCCACCACTCTCGGTCACGACTCGGTCGACAGCTATGTTCCGTATATCGTTGGCGGCGTGAAGTACACGCAGGGCTGGGGTTCCATCAGCGGTGTTGTTGCCTATGACAGCAGCCTGGAAGAATGGGCCGGCAAGGTTCGCCTCGACGTGACGCCGATGCAGAACCTGTCGCTGTTCCTGATGGCCGGCTACGGCTCTGACGACAATCTCCCGCGCAACTTCTACAAGCAGTGGGGCGGTAACTGGGCAGTCTGGGGTGGTGGCACCTACACCATCAACGAGAAGACCTCGTTCAACCTGCAGGCGTCGTATGACGAAGCCAAGGAAGCTGGCGTCGCGGCCAATATCGCCTACGATATCGTTCCCGGCATGACGATCACGGCCGAAGTGGACTGGGCTCATAACAGCCACCACATCGATAGCGACTCGCTGCCCGGTTATGAATACAACTGGACCGGCATCCCGGGCGACAAGAAAAACGCCGTTGGCGGCTTCCTCCGCTTCCAGCGCTCGTTCTAAGGGCTGGACTTAAGGCAAGTGAAATCCAGCCCGGGCGCCTTAACGCCCGGGCTGTTTTTGTTTTCGCGACTGGTCGCAAACAGAAGGAAAAGGGGGTTCGGTAGCTGAACAGGGTTGTGGAACGATGTCGTTGGGATCCGCCACTGGTGGATGAAATCGGCCGCAACGCTTAAAACTCTTGAAAGGGCACCGCCAAGCAGGTAGGTCTAGGCCTATCCACTCGGGGGTGTGGCGAATAATGACGAACGATGCGATTCAAGAGGGAGGAACCTCTGATCATTTTTCGATGTTTTCTTCTCAAACTGCAAAAATAAAATTCAGTTACAACAAGATACGAGAAGTAAAGTCGCACAGGATCGGAGAACTTTTTTCAGCATACCGGGACATACTTTGGGATGACGGGCGGCATAAATACAATGTCAGCTCCTTCATCGGCGAAATAGACGAGATCCTCCTTGGGGAGCGTTTCAGCGCCTTTGACCAAAGCACCCTCGACAATCTTATCGGCACCTTGCGCCAGCGCGGCAACAGCAACGCAACCATCAATCGGAAGATGGCTGCCCTCAGCAAACTGCTGCGCAAGGCTCACAAGATGGGAGATATCCACAGCCTGCCCGAGTTCCGCCGCCAGAAGGAGCGGGCGGGACGGATTCGTTTCCTCGAAAGGGACGAGGAGGCCCGGCTGTTCGCTGCCATCAAGAGCCGCAGCGAGGACGCTTATCGGCTTTCCGTCTTTCTCGTCGACACCGGTTGCCGCCTCGGCGAAGCGCTGGGTTTGATCTGGAACGATATCCAGGAGCACCGCGTCAGTTTCTGGATCACCAAATCCGGCCGCAGCCGCACCATTCCGATGACCGAGCGGGTAAAAGAGGTGATCAAGCTGCCGGCCACCGAGGGCCGCCGGCCCAAAGGCCCGTTCACCAAGCTCAGCCAGGCGCAGTTTCGCGCCATCTGGAACGATGCTAAGGCCGAAGTCGGGCTTGGCGCCGACGATCAGGTCGTGCCGCATATATTGCGCCATACTTGCGCCTCGCGTCTCGTCCAGGGCGGCATCGACATCAGGCGCGTGCAGATGTGGCTCGGTCACCAGACGCTGTCGATGACCATGCGCTACGCCCATCTGGCCACCAACGACCTCGATGGCTGCGTCACTGTGCTGGAGACGCCGCGGTGCAGTGGCGCGGACAGTGGCGGCGCAAGCGCTTTGTCTGCTCATTCAGCGATGGATGAGCAGAAGAATAAGCCGGCTAAGAGCGAAAAGTCTCCGAAAACCGTGGTGAAAAGAGCAAAATCCCGGTAGTGTCGCCCATCTGGGTCGCGTACGGCTCTCCCTTCTCCCCTTGTGGGAGAAGGTGGCCGAGCGCAGCTCGGTCGGATGAGGGGTGTTCCAGGGAACGCCAACGCCTCATTTCTTCCAACACCCCTCAACCGTCTTGGCGCTACGCGCCAATCCACCTTCTCCCACAGGGGGAGAAGGGAAGAAACGTGGGCACCGACTTCGACAATCTGTCACCGCTAAATAGGGTCCGTGTAAAGCTTTCAAGGTGGTTATTTGATCTTGAGTTTTACTTCTAACCACCCCGCCCGCTCCGCCCGATCGAAAAAACCAGCGATCCTGCCCGGCAGGATCCCGGACTCCAAAAACGGTGCATGGCCCTGGCCGTCGGCGGTGATCGTCTCGATATCGGTATGGCGCGTCCGCATCTGCTCGAGCGTTTCGGCGGACAGCAGCTTCGAATTCGCGCCGCGTATGACGAGCATCGGGATGGCCGCCAGCGCGTCGAACTGTGGCCAAAGATCGGCCAGCGGCCGGCTGGGATCGAGCCCCGCCAGCGTCTCGACCAGTTTCGGATCGAAATCGGGCAGAAATCCCTCCTCGGTCTCGCGGTAGAGGGCTGATGCCATCCGCTCCCAATCCGCATCGGTCAGCGCCGCAAAATCCGCGCCATGGGTGCTGCGCAGGCCGCGGACCACCTCTGCGTACGTCTTCGGCCTGGGCGCGAGGTCGAGATAGGAGCGGATATGGGCGAGACCTTGCGACTCGATCACCGGGCCGATGTCGTTGAAGACGATGGCCTTCAGCACTGGCGGCCGCATCGCCCCGAGCACATGGATGATCAGTCCGCCGCGCGACGTCCCAATGAAGGCTGCCTTCTCGATGTTCAGCGCCGCCAGCCCGGCAAGGATATCGCCCGCCTCGATGCCGATATTGTAATGGCCGATATCGGCATCGTAGGCGGACTGCCCGCGCCCGCGATAGTCGAAGGCGACGACGTTGCGCTTCGCTTGCGCCGACAGATAAAGCGCCAATTCGTGAAAGTCACGGCAATTGCGGGTCAGGCCGGGCAGGCAAACGACTGGCCAGCGGCCGGAATTCGCTTCGCCGTAGATGCGGGCGTGCAGGGACAGCCCGTCCGGCGCGGCGTAGAAGAAATCGGAGAAGCCTTCGTCGTTTGGCATGTACACTCGATTCCGTGCTGCTGTCAGATCGTTGCGACTGCTACAGGCGAGGGCAGGGGCGGTCAAATCGGGGGCTCTTCCTTCTCTCCTTGTGGGAGAAGGTGGATCGGCGCGTTAGCGCCGAGACGGTTGGGGGGTGTTGGACGGAGCGCTGTCGGAACCAAGCTGGAGCACCCTCATCCGACCGAGCTTCGCTCGGCCACCTTCTCCCACAAGGGGGGAAGGAAAGGCTAACCCCGGCCGTTCACCAGATCTCCGACAATATCGTACTTGCCGGAGATACGCATCTTGTAGACCTCGTAATTCTCCATCACGCGCTGAACGTAACTTCTTGTTTCCGTATAGGGAATCCGCTCGATCCAGTCGACGACTGCATCGACGTCCTTGCCGTGCGGGTCGCCGTATTTCGCCACCCACTGGGCGGCGCGGGCGGGACCGGCATTGTAGCCGGCGAAGGTCAGCACGTAGGAGCCGTCGAAGCGGCCGAGCTGCTCGCCGAGAAAGGCAGCGCCCAGCGTCGCATTGTAGCCGGCATCGGTGGTCAGCCGGGCCTGAGAAAATGTCATGCCGGCCTTCTTCGCCAATTGCTTGGCCGTGCCTGGCATCAGCTGCAGCAGTCCTCGCGCGCCGGCGCTGGAGACGGCGCCGATGTTGAACTCGCTTTCCTGGCGGGCAATCGCATAGGCCAGCGCCTTGCCCGAGCCGGAAATGTTGGCGGTGTCGGGAATGACGCCGAGCGGATGCGACAGCGCGCCGACGTCGATGCCACGTGCGCCGGCGATCTTGCCGACCTTCAGCGCCATGAAATGGTTGCCTTGTCTTTCCGCCAGCATCGCAAGCAGCGCCAGTTCGCCGGGGCTGCTCAACTGCCCGGCAAGGTCGCGGTAGAGGGTTTCGGCATAGCGGTCATAGCCAGCCTGCTGCAGCCGCTCGATGGCGCTGACAGCCTCGCGGGTGGCAAAATTCCGGCGGTCGGCGGCACTTGGCTGCGGGTAGACGATATTGAGGGTCCGCTGGCCGACACGCTCGCCGGCGAGCTGGCCGTAAAAGGTCGTGCCGTAGCTGGCGGCGCGGCTGAAATAATCCTTGGCACTGCCGGGACCGCCGACCTCGGCGGCACGGCCGAGCCAGTAATAGGCGCGCGACAGCGACATCGGCCCTTGGGCGAGCTCCGCGATTTGCGCAAAATGCTTGGCGGCGGTGCTCGGGTCGTTGAGGCCGCGCAGCGCGTACCAGCCTGCATGGAATTCCGCCTCGGCAGCATTGGCGGGACTTTCGGCGGCATGCGCGGCGACTATTCTGTAGGCGGTCTTCATGTCGCCCTGGTCGACCAGCTCGCGCGACAGCACCCGGCGTTCGACCCACCAGGCGTCCGGATCGACCAGCGCGTCGCGGTCGCCCGGCGCCTTCAGCACCAGCGCGGCGGCATCGGAAAATTTCTGTTGCTTGCGCAGATATTCGGCTTCGGCAAACAGATAGCCGGCCGCCCGCTGCGCTGCCGGCACCGCCTTCAGCAGCTTGGCCGCGTTCTTGTCGCCTTTGGTGACCGCCGCCCAGGCATCGGCCAATTGCTGGGCGCCGGCGAGACCGGCGACGCGCAGCGCCGAAGCGACCCGATCGGCATAAAACATGCGCTCCATGCGGAAGCGATGGTCGGCGGCCGGGATCAGCGCGCCGAACTCGCGGATGACCGCCGCCTCGTCCGTGGCTTCGAGCTTTTCGGTGCGCCAGAATGGCGACAGCACCGAGCGCGCCGCCTTGGTATCGCCCAGCGCTACATAGGAGCGGGCAAGGATCACCACGCCCTCGAAGGTCAGCGGCTGGCTGCCGTCGAACGCCCGCACCACGACCTGTGGCGCGGGGTTCTCGCGATAGAGCGCGCGCTCGCTGTTCTTGCGCAAGGCGATCGTGCCCGGCCAGTTCGGCAGCATCTTCGCGGCATCGGCGATGTCGCCGCTCGGCACTTGGTCGCTGCCATAGAGCGCAATCGCCCAGGCAAGGATGTGCCGATCGAGCGATTTGGCCGGCAGCGCTTCGCGCACCTGGCGCGCGCGCTGAATGTCGTTTGCCGCCAGCGCATCGAGACCGCTCTTCAGCGCCGCGACGCTGGCGGATGGCGAAGGGGACTGCTTCAGTGCATCGTTCTGCGGCTCCGTCATCGGGATCGCCGACGTGACCTGCCCATCGACGCTGCCGCCGATCGCCGCGCCGGGGACCAGCACAACGATCGCGCCGAGAAGCGCGAAAAGATGAGGCCGCCTGGTCGGCATGGATTTGGTCTTTTCCTATTTCTTCGATGCTACAGCTGGCACAGATGAACTGCAGCCTATTCGTCTGTGATGAAGGGCCCGTAAAGAAAACCCTATCGAGGTCGTTCGAATTGCAATTGCTGGCGCAATGCTTGCCGCGCAACAATGTCGAGACTATGGTGCGCCGCTTCGCTTTCGGCTAGAAGGCGCGCACGACAAACACCTACAGCGCCGCGCGTCTTCTCAGACGCGCAAAGGACGCTGTAGCAATTTAAATTGGCGCATGATCCTTTCCGAAATCGACTGCGATTTTCGGGGTCATGCGCTAGTCCCAAGGAGTTGGACGACATGCTAAGAGGCTCGCTGACCGCGCTCGTCACACCGTTCGAAAAGAGCGGCCGTTTCGACGAGAAAGCCTTTCGCGCGTTCATCGCCTGGCAGATCGCCGAAGGCACGACGGGCGTGGTCCCGGTCGGCACCACCGGCGAGTCGCCGACGCTGTCGCATGACGAGCACCGCCAAGTCGTCAAGGTTTGCATCGAGGTCGCCAAGGGCCGGGTTCCGGTCGTCGCCGGCGCCGGCTCCAACAACACCGACGAGGCGGTCGGCCTGGTCCAGTATGCCGAGAAGGCGGGCGCCGACGCGGCCCTTGTCGTCACGCCCTATTACAACAGACCGACGCAGCGCGGCCTCTATGCGCATTTCGCCGCCGTCGCCAAGGCGACCAGCCTGCCGATCATCATCTACAACATTCCACCGCGCTCGGTGGTCGACATGAGCCCGGAGACGATGGGGCAATTGGTGCACGACTTCAAGAACATCGTCGGCGTCAAGGATGCCACCGGCAAGGTCGAGCGGGTTTCGGAGCAGCGCGCCACCTGCGGCAAGGATTTCATCCAGCTCTCCGGCGAAGACGCCTCGGCGCTCGGCTTCAACGCGCATGGCGGCGTCGGCTGTATTTCGGTGACGGCAAATGTCGCACCCAGGCTTTGCGCTGAATTCCAGGAGGCAACGCTTTCCGGCGACTGCGCCAAGGCGCTCGACCTGCAGGACCGTCTGTTGCCGCTGCACAAGGCGATTTTCATGGAGCCCGGCGTTTCCGGCGCGAAATATGCGCTGTCGAAGCTGGGCAAGGTCGAGAACGTGCTGCGCTCGCCGCTAATGACGGTCGAGCCGTCGACCGCCGAGAAGATCGACGCGGCGATGAAGCACGCCGGCTTGATAAACTAGGGATGAGGCGCCACCTCTCCGCATCATGAATCAAGTCAGAAAAGCCGATCCCAACAACAAGACCGTTGCGGAAAACCGCAAGGCGCGGTTTTCCTATGAGGTGCTCGACACGATCGAGGCCGGCCTGGTGCTGACCGGTACGGAAGTGAAATCGCTGCGCCAGGGCCAGGCCAATATCCAGGACAGCTACGCCTCGGTCGAGGGCGGCGAGATCTGGCTGATCAACTCCTATTTGCCGGAGTATCTGCAGGCCAACCGCTTCAACCATGAGCCGCGCCGCCGCCGCAAACTGCTGCTCAACAAGCGCGAGATGGCCAAGCTGGCGCAAAGCGTCGACCGCGAAGGCATGACGCTGGTGCCGCTGAAGATCTACTTCAACGACCAAGGCCGTGCCAAGCTGCTGCTCGCCGTTGGCCGCGGCAAGAAGCTGCACGACAAGCGCGAGACCGAAAAGCAGCGCGACTGGTCGCGCGAGAAGGGCCGGCTGCTGAAGGAGCGAGGGTGAGGAGCGGTCCGCGAAGCGGAGGAAAAGCCAGCGATTTGGCTTTTCGAGCGACGAACGCCCGGAGCCATAGCGGCGGGCAGGGCGGACCAAAAGGGATAGGTCTCGTTTGAAAAACCGGATCGTCTTATGGGGCGCGGCCGGTCTGCTCGTGGCGGGCCTCGTTCTGGCCGGCGGCTATACCTACTTCCAGACGTTTTCTCCGGACCGCCGCAAATATCCGGTCAGGGGCATCGACGTCTCCCATCATCAGCGGCAGATCGACTGGCGGCGTGTTGCCGCCGACGATGTCGCCTTCGCCGTGATCAAGGCGACGGAAGGCGGCGATCATGTCGACGATGCCTTCGCCGCCAATTTGCGCGCGGCCCGCGCCGCCGGTCTTGCCGTCGGTGCCTATCATTTCTTCACCTTCTGCAGACCGGGTGCCGATCAGGCACGCAACTTCATCTCGGTGGTGCCGCACGATCAGCCTTTGCTGCCGCCGGTGGTAGACATCGAGTTCGGCGGCAATTGCCCGCAGCGGCCAACTCCCGAACAGCTGAGCGCCGAACTCTCCGCCTTCCTCGGCCCGGTCGAGGCGGCGTTCGGCAAGACGGCGATCCTCTATGTGACCGACGAGGCGGCGCAAGCCTATGCCGGGCAGCTAGCCAGCCGCCCGCGCTGGCTGCGTTCGCTGGCGCTGCGGCCGGGCCATGACAACTGGATCTACTGGCAGTATCACAACCGGGGCCGCGTCGACGGCATCAGCGGCGACGTCGACCTGAATGTTCTCCAGGGCGGACCTGCGACGCTGGCCGCATTGTTTGCCGCAGCGCCTGAAGCGACGGCGTCGGATTGACGCTATTCCTGTCCACCAAAACACCCTCGATGGCCCGAAGACAGAGCGACGAAGCGTTCCCCATGTGGCTATTCATATCGCAGGCGGCGCCGTGCTAAGTACATTTGATGCCGGAGCGCCCTTCATCAACCAATGACAGCAACGCCCCGCCTGCTGCGACGGACGGCGGCGACCCCCGCCTGGCATTTGTCTATGCGGAGGCGGTGCGTGGCCTCCAGCACCAGCAGGGCGTGGTTGAAAGTCTCAATACGCGCGCCGGCAATCTGATCTTCGCAACCGCGTTCGCGAGTTCTCTCCTCGGAGGCAGGGCGCTCCTGGATGGCGTGGGGCCTTGGGACTGGCTGGCGCTGACATTGCTTTTTCTTATCGGGCTGCTGGTCGCGATTATGGTGTGGCCGTATTATAACTATACGTTCCGTTTCGATCCAGAGAAGCTGCTCCAGGACTTCGTCGATCGGCACCCTCCCGCAACCCTGGACGGGATGCACCGAGCGCTTGCGCTGCGCATCAAATCCGACATGGCTAGCAATTGGCGGATCATCCAACGCCTGCGCGTCGCGCTGCAGCTTGCACTGTTTCTGTGGTTGCTGGATCTCCTGGCCTGGTTGTTCGCGATCGCCCGAATCTAGGGCTTGCCAGCGGGCCTCGTCCGACTCTATGTCTTCAGAAAAGCTTCTATCTGACTGAAGACGTTGACGAACATCGCTTCCGTCAACACGCCGGTATTGGTGTTGTAGCGCGAGCAATGATAGCTGGAAAACAGCGTGATGCCATTGGCCTGCTGCTGCCCACCATGCCGGAACGGATAGGCGGCAACGCGCTGGCCGAGCGCCCGCACGGTCGACTGGTGCGCGATCGAGCCAAGCGCCAGCACAGCGCGCAGATTTGGAAATCGCGCGATCGTCGGCACCAGGAACGTCCGGCAGGTCGCTATCTCGGCGCCAACCGGCTTGTTGTCCGGCGGCACGCAGCGCACCGCATTGGTAATCGCCGTACCGACAAGCTCCAGCCCGTCATCCGGTCGCGCTTTGAATTCGCCGCGCGCAAAGCCGTGCGCGATCAGCGTGTTGTAGAGCAGGTCGCCGGCAAAATCGCCGGTGAAGGGGCGCCCCGTCCGGTTCGCCCCGCGCAGTCCAGGCGCCAGCCCGACGATCAGCAGACGCACTGCATCCTCGCCTTCCGGCGGCAAAAAGGTCGGCACCGGCGCGTTGAACCAGGACGGCTCGCGCCGTCGCCACTCGGCGATGAAGTCGTGCAACCGCGGGCAGAGCGGGCAATCGCGATCGGGTTCGGGGGAGACGACCAGGGGCGCGGTCAAGGCAACGACCGTCAATAGTCTTCCTCGTCGACTTCGGCCGGTTCGGGCCGGCGCACCGGCCGCTCCGACGGATCGCGGCCGACTTCATTCTTAAGCGTCATCAAGTCGATGAAATGGTCGGCCTGGCGGCGCAGATCGTCGGAGATCATCGGCGGCTGCGAAGCCATGGTCGAGACGATCGACACCTTGCGCCCGCGCCGCTGCAGCGCCTCGACCAGCGTGCGGAAATCGCCGTCGCCCGAAAAGATGACATAATGGTCGACGACATCGGCAAGCTCGAGCGCATCGACGGTCAGCTCGATATCCATATTGCCCTTAATCTTGCGCCGGCCGGTCGAGTCGGTGAATTCCTTGGCCGGTTTGGTCACCACCTTGAAGCCGTTATAGTCGAGCCAGTCGATCAGCGGCCGTATCGAGGAGTATTCCTGATCCTCGACCAGCGCGGTGTAGTAATAAGCGCGCAGCAGATAGCCGCGTTTCTGGAAGCTCGCCAGAAGTTTGCGGTAATCGATGTCAAAGCCCAGCGCGCGCGAGGTGGCGTAGAGATTGGCACCGTCGATAAAGAGAGCGATTTTTTCACGAGGATCGAACATGGAAAATGTCCTTTTTCGAAATAAGCGGTCGTCTAAATGCGTGGCGACTATCGGCCGGTCTGATAATAGACCTGTTGGCCTTCATCGTTCGAGATAACGCCAGTTTTACGGCAATCCAAGGCACCATGCCGCACCGCAAGCAATTGTGATCGGCGCTGTGTCGTCGCAGGCGGCCCGCGTCAGAGCTGCGCACCGCCATAAAAGCTTGTATTTTGGCAGCGTTCAGGTTATGGACCGCGCCTGTTTTCCATCAAATCCAGGCATGAAAGGGGCAACTCATGGCCCGCGTAACCGTTGAAGATTGCATCGACAAGGTCGACAACCGCTTCGAGCTGGTGCTCTTGGCCGGCCACCGCGCCCGTCAGATCAGCCAGGGCGCGCAGATCACCGTACCGCGCGACAACGACAAGAACCCGGTCGTTGCGCTCCGCGAAATCGCCGAAGAGACGCTGTCGCCGGACGACCTCAAGGAAGATCTCATCCATTCGCTGCAGAAGCATGTCGAGGTCGATGAGCCGGAAGCCGATGGCGAGGCGATTGCCGACCAGACCGGCAGCGCCGTTGCAGCCACCGATGCCGACGACGCCGAGGACAACGTCACCTTCGATCGCATGACCGAAGAAGACCTGTTGGCCGGCATCGAAGGCCTGGTGCCGCCGGAAAAAAGCGACGATTATTGATCTTAGCGACAACTGCCGACACTTTCGCGTCGGCAGTTTCGTGGCTATCTATGACATGCGCCGTACGCCAGTGCGGCGCATGATTCATTTCAGCATTGCGAGATCCCGGCCATGATGCGTCAGTATGAGCTTGTCGAGCGCGTGCAGCGCTACAAGCCTGACGTCAACGAGGCGCTGCTCAACAAGGCCTATGTTTACGCCATGCAGAAGCATGGCCACCAGAAACGCGCCTCCGGCGACCCGTATTTCTCGCATCCGCTCGAAGTCGCCGCCATCCTCACCGAAATGCACATGGACGAGGCGACGATCGCCGTTGCCTTGCTGCACGACACGATCGAGGACACCACGGCGACCAGGGCCGAGATCGACGAATTGTTCGGCCCGGAAATGGGCAAGCTGGTCGAGGGCCTGACCAAGCTGAAGAAGCTCGACCTCGTCTCGAAGAAGGCCGAGCAGGCGGAGAACCTGCGCAAGCTGTTGCTGGCGATCTCGGAAGACGTGCGCGTGCTTCTGGTCAAGCTCGCCGACCGCCTGCACAATATGCGCACGCTCGACCATGTGCCGGAAGCCAAGCGCCTGCGCATCGCCGAAGAGACGATGGACATCTACGCGCCGCTGGCCGGCCGCATGGGTATGCAAGGCATGCGCGAGGAGCTGGAGGAGATTGCCTTCCGCTTCATCAATCCGGAAGCCTACCGCGCCGTCACCGCACGGCTGGCCGAAATCTTCGAGCGCAACAAGGGCGTGCTGTCGGAGATCGAGAAGGCGCTCTCCACGCTGTTCGACAAATATTCGATCAAGGCCGAGGTCAAGAGCCGGCAGAAGAAGCCGTGGTCGGTATTCCGCAAGATGGAGGCCAAGGCGCTGTCGTTCGAGCAGCTGTCCGACATTTTCGGCTTCCGCGTCGTTGTCGAGACGGTCGAGGACTGTTACCGCGCGCTCGGCGCCATCCACACCACCTGGTCGATGGTGCCCGGCCGCTTCAAGGATTACATCTCGACGCCGAAGCAGAACGACTACCGCTCGATCCACACTACCATCGTCGGCCCGTCGCGCCAGCGCGTCGAATTGCAGATCCGCACCTATCAAATGAACAAGATCGCCGAATACGGCGTCGCGGCTCATTCGATCTATAAGGATACCGGTGGCAAGATGAATGGTGCCGCCCATGCGATCTCGAAGGAAACCAATGCCTATGCCTGGCTGCGGCGCACCATCGAGCAGCTTGCCGAAGGCGACAATCCCGAGGACTTCCTCGAAAACACCAAGCTGGAACTGTTTCAGGACCAGGTATTCTGCTTCACGCCGAAGGGCATGCTGATCGCGCTGCCGCGCGGCGCCACGCCGATCGACTTTGCCTATGCCGTCCACACCGACGTCGGCGACACTTGCGTCGGCGCCAAGGTCAATGGCCGCATCATGCCGCTGATGACGGAGCTGAAGAACGGCGACGAGGTCGAGATCATCCGCTCGAAGGCGCAGGTCCCGCCGGCGGCGTGGGAATCGGTGGTCGTTACCGGCAAGGCACGCTCGGCCATCCGCCGCGCCACCAAGAACGCCATTCGCAAGCAATATTCAGGTCTCGGTATCCGCATTCTGGAGCGCGCCTTCGAACGCTCCGGCAAGACCTTCACCAAGGAAAGCCTGAAGCCGGTGCTGCACCGGCTGGCGCGCAAGGACATCGAGGATGTGCTGGCCGCGGTCGGCCGAGGCGAACTTGCCTCCACCGATGTCATGAAGGCGGTGTTTCCCGACTACAAGGACGAGCGTGTCACGCTGGTCGCGCCCAAGCAGCGCGAGGAGGGCTGGTCGAAGATCCGCAACGCCGCCGGCATGCTGTTCCAGATTCCGGGCCGCGCCGCACGCAAGGACAAGAACCAGCCGCGCGACGACGCGGTGCCGATCCGCGGTGTGCGCGGCGATCTGCCGGTGCGCTTCGCGCCGGAAGGGGCAGTGCCAGGCGATCGCATCGTCGGCATCGTGCAGCCGGGAACCGGTATCACCATCTATCCGATCCAGTCGCCGGCGCTGCAGGCCTTTGACGACCAGCCCGAGCGCTGGATCGACGTGCGCTGGGATATTGACGAGCGCACCAAGGAGCGGTTCCCGGCGCGCGTCTCGGTCACCGCCATCAACGCGCCGGGCTCGCTGGCCGACATTGCACAGGTCGTCGCATCCAACGACGCCAATATCCACACTCTGTCGATGGTGCGCACCGCGCCCGATTTCACCGAAATGCTGATCGATCTCGAAGTGTGGGACCTCAAGCACTTGAACCGGCTGCTGTCGCAGCTAAAGGACAATTCGAGCGTCAGCGATGCAAGGCGCGTGAATGGGTGAATAGTGAATAGTGAATAGTGAATAGTGAAGAGGGTGCTCTCACTACCATTCACCATTCACCATTCACCATGGACATGGAGTGAACGATGAACACCGATGAAGTGCTGGGCATTTTCCGCGAGGCCGGCGCCGTTCTCGAAGGGCATTTCATCCTGACGTCGGGCCTGCGCAGCCCGGTCTTTCTGCAGAAAGCGCGTGTTTTCATGCATGCCGACAAGACCGAGCGCTTGTGCAAGGCGCTCGCCGAAAAGATTCGCACTGACGTGCCCGGCAGGATCGACTACGTCGTCGGCCCGGCGATCGGCGGGCTGATCCCGGCCTATGAGACCTCGCGCCATCTTGGTGCGCCGGCGATCTGGGTCGAGCGGGAAGGGGGCGAATTCAGGCTGCGCCGTTTCGAGATCGCCAAGGGATCGCGCGTCGTCATTGTCGAGGACATCGTCACCACCGGCCTGTCGATCCGCGAGACCATCGACTGCCTGCGCGGCCTTGGCGCCGAAGTCGTTGCCGCCGCATGCATCATCGACCGTTCGGCCGGCAAGACCGATGTCGGCGTGCCGCTGATCGCACTCGCCGAATACGAAGTTCCGGCCTATCCGGCCGACAGGCTGCCGCCCGAACTCGCCGCCATACCGGCGATCAAGCCGGGCAGCCGCAATATCTAATGCATGTCGCCCAAAAGTGTGCGGCGGTTTTGGGACAACGACATGCATAAAAACAAGTCAAGAGGCGCTTCCGTGATTGCCGGCATCGATCATTTCGTGCTGACGGTTCGTTCGGTGGACGATACCTGCGCCTTCTATCAGCGCGTGCTTGGCTTCAAGCGCCTCGACGAGCCGGACCGACCAACGGCGCTGCTGTTTGGAACGCAGAAGATCAATGTGCACGAGGTCGGGCACACCTTCGAGCCGAAGGCGAAGGCGCCGACGCAGGGCTCCGGAGATTTCTGCTTGATTGCTGCCCGGCCGCTCGCCGAGATATGTGCCAACCTCGCCGCCAATGGTGTGGTGATAGCGGTCGGCCCGGTCGAGCGTGTCGGCGCTCGGGGTGCGATGATGTCGGTCTATTTCCGCGATCCGGACGGCAATCTCGTCGAGGTCAGCGAATATCGATCCTAAGTGACGCTCCTTAAATTCGCCGCGATCATGCCCTGTTCAGAACGGCGACACCCAGGGCCGGCGCGACCGGCCACCAAGCGGATGCCGTCGGCCTCGTTGTTCTTCGGCCAGCGCATCGCTATATCAAAGTCGTAGTTGCTTTTCGGCGACCGCAGAGCGCAGCATGGGGCTGTCGCGCCCGGCTGGAGAAGCCGGCGTGAAGCTATTGACGGAACTAGGAACAGGAACAGAGTGCTTTTTCGACGGCGCAAGCCTGATGGTTTTTTCGAGCGGGTGCGTACTTATTTGTGGCCGCGCCGCTCGTTCTCGCGCTCGCTGCGGTATTTTTCCAAGCGCATCCTGCGGCTTAGGGCCACGCCGCATGCCGTGGCCGCAGGTGTTGCGGCGGGCGTATTCGCGTCGTTTTTCCCGCTTGGCTTTCACTTCATCATTGCTGCCATCCTGTGCTGGCTGATCGCCGGCAATCTGGTCGCGGCAGCACTCGGCACGGTCTTCGGCAACCCCCTAACCTTTCCGCTGCTATGGGCCGCCTCCTGGGAGGTCGGCAAGCTGATCCTGCATGAACACCTGCCGGCGCATGGCCCGCCCGCGCATCTCGGCGACATGCTGCATAATCTTTCCTTTGCGCAATTGTGGGGACCGGTGCTGAAGCCGATGACGATCGGCGCAATACCGCTCGGCCTGGTTTTCGGCCTGCTGTTTTACGGCATCACCCGCTGGGGCATGGTCACCTTCCACGAGCAGCGCCGCAAGCGGCTGGCCGAAAGAGCGGCAAAGGCTGGAAAAACCGGGCCGGAAGTTCCTGCCGAATGATTATCGGTATCGGCAGCGACCTCATCGACATCAGACGCATCGAGAAGTCGCTGGAACGCCATGGCCAGCGCTTCATCCAGCGCATCTACACCGAGATCGAACAGGCGCGCTCCGAAAACCGCGCGGCGCGTGTGGCCTCCTACGCCAAGCGTTTCGCTGCCAAGGAAGCCTGCGCCAAGGCATTGGGTACCGGTATGGCGCAGGGTGTGTTCTGGCGCGACATGGGGGTCGTCAACCTGGCCAGCGGCAAGCCGACCATGGCGCTGACCAATGGGGCGGCCGCGCGGCTGGACGAAATTCTGCCTGAAGGGCACCGCGCGGTGATCCACCTCACCATCACCGATGATTTTCCGCTCGCTCAAGCCTTTGTGATCATTGAAGCGTTGCCGGTCGAAGAAGCGCCACATTGATTGCATCTGACCACCGGCATGACGTTGCCCAGCGCGCGCCGAGACTCTATACCATCCAACGCACAATCGAGGACGACATGAGCGTGGCTGAAAAAACCCAGAAGAAATCCGGCGGACTTGGCGAAACCGTCAGCGTCATAGTCCAGGCCCTGCTGCTTGCGCTGGTCATCCGCACGCTCCTGTTCCAGCCGTTCTCGATCCCGTCCGGGTCGATGCGGCCGACTTTGCTCGAAGGCGACTATCTCTTCGTCACCAAGTGGTCCTACGGCTTCTCCCGCTATTCACTGCCGTTCGGGCCGAACATCTTTTCGGGCCGCATCTGGGGCTCAGAGCCGAAGCGCGGCGACGTGGTGGTGTTCAAGTTTCCGCCGGATCCTTCTGTCGATTATATCAAGCGCGTCGTCGGCCTGCCGGGCGACAAGATCCAGGTCAAGGATGGCCAGCTCTTCATCAACGACGTGGGCGTGCCGCGCGTCAAGGTCGGGCAGATCGACAACCGCGACATCACCGAGGAGAACGGGCCGGTCGATGTCTATCGCGAGACGCTGCCGAACGGCGTCAGCTACGACACGCTCGACCTGACGCAGGCTTCGATCGGCGACAATACCAAAGAGTTCAAGGTGCCGCCCGGTCACTATTTCATGATGGGCGACAATCGCGACAACTCGTCGGACAGCCGCTTCACCGTCGGCTTCGTGCCGGACGAGAATTTGGTCGGCCGCGCCAACCTCATTTTCTTCTCGATCGGCGGCAGCGCCAGCCCGCTCGAAATCTGGAAATGGCCGTCACTGATGCGCGCCTCGCGCCTGTTCGATTTCGTCAATTAGGGCCATGGCGGCGACGAAACGGCTGACCGCCGATGCGCTCGCCGAGGCGCTCAGGGAGCGCACCGGCCACAGTTTTGGCGACCATCAGCGCCTGCAGCGGGCGCTGACCCATGCCAGCGCTCGCGGCAGTCACGCCGGCATCGACTACGAACGTTTCGAATTCCTGGGCGACCGCGTTCTCGGCCTTGTCGTTGCCGATATGCTGCTGGCGGCATTTCCCGACGCCGCCGAGGGTGAGCTGTCGCTGAGATTGAACGCTCTGGTCAACGCTGAAGCCCTGGCGGAAATTGCCGAGGAGATCGGCCTGCCGGAACTTATTCGCGCCGGTTCGGACGTACGCGGCCTCGACGGGCGCAAGCGCGTCAATCTGCGCGCCGATGCATTGGAATCGCTGATCGCCGTGCTCTATCTCGACGGAGGGTTGGAAGCGGCCCGTGCCTTCATCCACAGATACTGGCAGCCGCGCTCGCAAGCCATTGACGCCGCCCGTCGCGATGCGAAAACCGAACTCCAGGAATGGGCGCATCAGGCGGCAGGCGCAGTGCCGGTTTACATAATCGACAGCCGCGAGGGACCGGACCACGATCCGCTGTTCACCGTCAGTGTCAAGGTCGGCGCCTATCCGCCGGCGACCGGCAGCGGGCGCTCCAAGCGCGAGGCGGAGCAGGCTGCAGCCGCGGCACTTCTGCAGCGGGAAGGCGTCTGGCTCGATCAAGGGAGTGCCGCATGACCGCCACCGAAGCTCCGGCAACAGAAGCTCCCGCTACCCGCTCCGGCTTCGTCGCGCTGATCGGCGCGCCCAATGCGGGGAAATCGACGCTGGTCAACCAATTGGTCGGCGCCAAGGTGTCGATCGTGACGCACAAGGTGCAGACCACGCGCGCTATCGTGCGCGGCATTGCCACCCACAACAACGCGCAGATCGTCTTCGTCGACACGCCGGGCATATTCAAGCCGAAGCGCCGGCTGGACACCGCGATGGTGACCACAGCGTGGGGCGGTGCCAAGGACGCCGATATCGTGCTGCTCTTGATCGATGCCGAGCGCGGCATCCGGGGCGATGCCGACGCCATCCTCGAGCGGCTGAAGGATGTCCGGCAGCCGATGGTGTTGATCCTCAACAAGGTCGATCGGGTCAAGCACGAGACGTTGCTGGCATTGTCGGCGGCAGCCAACGAAAGGGTGCCGTTCAAGCGCACCTTCATGGTTTCGGCGCTGACCGGGTCCGGCTGCAAGGACCTGCTCGACTATCTCGCCGAGACCTTGCCGGCCGGCCCCTGGTACTATCCGGAGGACCAGATCTCCGACCTGCCGATGCGCCAGCTCGCGGCCGAGATCACCCGCGAAAAGCTCTATCTCAGGCTGCATCAGGAACTGCCTTATTCCTCCCACATCGAGACCGAGAAATGGGAAGAGAAGAAGGACGGCTCGGTGCGCATCGACCAGACAATCTATGTCGAGCGTGACAGCCAGAAGAAGATCGTGCTCGGCCATAAGGGCGAGACGATCCGCGCCATCGGCCAGGCCGCGCGCATGGAAATCGCAGGCATACTCGAGCAGAAGGTGCACCTCTTCCTGTTCGTCAAGGTGCGCGAGAACTGGGGCGACGATCCCGAGCGCTACCGTGAAATGGGGCTCGAATTTCCGCACTGAGCCTGTTTGGGCGATCCGCAGAGCGGCCTGTTGGCCGCCTCAGGATTCTGAGCGGTCGCCGGGCTGCCCGATTGGTCGACTTGCATATTGAACAGCCGGCCGAATCATTCCGGGAGGCCATGCGCCGGCCATGTCGGGCCGACCCGTTCCTTGGGGGTACCGGCGCGACGGGAAATCCTGAGCGGTTTCTGAGAAATTTCCGATACTTCATGCAAAACAGGCCAGCTGACCGGCTGGAACTCCTGCCGATACTGCGATCGAGCATGGTTACCGTTTGTCGTCTCTCCGTCATACACCCTGCCTATAGGCGTGCGAAGACCCGCTTCCGAGCAAACCGGAACAGGCGGGCAAGCAGCCAGATTAGGACATGACCAGGACTTGGAATCGCATCGACCCCATCCGTCAGATCGAGTTTGCAAACGCCGTCGCTGTTGAGATCGAGCGCGTGCTGGCGCGGCAAGGCAAGGTTACGAACAGCGATGCGGTCGTTGCAGCGGGCAGGGTCGCCGGCGCCGTTGCCGCCGCCGTCGCTTTGCTTGCGCCGACCGACATCAGTGCGATCGACACCATGCAGGAAAGATTACCCGGCATGGCGTCGCGTTTCGTGCGGATATTGGCAGCCGAAGCTGCGGAACGCCGTGCCCGGACGCATCTGTCGACGGCGCACGAAGGCCAAGGGGCAGACATCCAACACCTGGCCGGAACGGGCGACCTCGACTCGATGAGGCTCGAGGACTGGGCCGGTCGGGTCGCCGGGTCGACGTTCCTGCAGCAAAATCTCGGCATATCGCGCTCGACCCTGCATCGCTGGCAGCGGAGCGGCACCGTCGTTGCGTTGCGCACCGGTGGCCGCAAACATGTATTTCCCCTGGCCCAGTTCATCGACGGCAGGCCGGCGCCGGGTATCAAGGAAGTGTTATCCGCGATGCCCGATCCACGGCATGCCTGGTCGTGGCTGATCGGCCCCGCGCCCGGCCTCGCCGGACGTATTCCCATTGAAATGCTCAAACGGGATCTGGTGGCAGAAGTCGTTCTTGCCGCACAGAACGCAGCGATGGCGAAGTCGCCTTGATCTCGCTGCCAACGTTAGAAGTCTATTCCAAAAAAAGAACACGTAGAAGGAATGTATGTCGGACTCGTATCGGTTTGCCGGCTAATGGCATAAGTATATTTTTGTACAATTGTGACAGTGTGTCGTTTGTGCCGGGGGCAAATTGTGAAGAAAATATAAAGTGATATTTGTGCAACATGAATTTAGTCTGTTATACAAACATTGATTATTTTTGGAATCGTCATTGAGACTGGAATGCGGATGAGTATGTTCGCCGCCTGAAGAGGGGGTGCGGTGCGCGCCTTTTTCGACGTGGGTGAGGCGTTCAGCCGTTCAACCCATGAATCCAAAGCCATTTTTAACTTTGACTGGAGAGGTCAGAAAATGAATATCAAGAGCCTTCTTCTCGGCTCAGCCGCGGCATTCGTCGCGGTCTCCGGTGCGCGCGCCGCCGACGCTGTTGTGGTCGCCGAGCCGGAACCCGCCGAATACGTCAAGATCTGCGACGTCTACGGCGCTGGCTACTACTACGTCCCCGGCACCGAAATCTGCCTGCGCATCGGCGGCTATGTCCGCTATGACGCCAGCTTCGGCGACGCCGGCCGCGTTTTCGATGGCGCGACGACACATGACCTTATGGACGGTGACGAGCAGCAGACCTGGAACAAGAATGCCCGCTTCAATCTGAAGACGTGGACCGGCCAGGAGACCGAGCTCGGCACGTTGAAGACCTATACCGAGACCCGTTTCAACTTCGGCAACACCAAACACACCGTGAGCGGTGTTGATTTCAGCGTGCAGGACAACAAGGCGGTTACCCTGAACTTCGCCTGGATCCAGCTTGGAGGTTTCCGCGTCGGTAAGGATGAAACTGTCTATGATTCGTTCATCGGTTACGCCGGCAACGTCGTCCAGGACACTATCATTCCTTACGGCACCAAGGACACCAACCTGATCAGTTACTATTTCGATGGCGGTAATGGCTTTACGGCAGTCGCCTCGGTCGAAACGGGCTCCGGCGCTGACCAGTCGATCGACAGCTACGTTCCGTTTGTCGTCGGCGGCGTGAAATACAAGGGCGACTGGGGTGCGATCACTGCGGTCGGCGCCTATAACAGCACGTCGGAAGAATGGGCCGGCAAAGCTCGCCTCGACGTCAAGCCGATTACTGACCTGACCCTGTTCGTGATGGCGGGCTACGGCAGCGACGACAACGTCGCGAAGAACTTCTACAAGCCGTGGACTGGCAACTTTGCCGTCTGGGGCGGCGGCAGCTATGCCGTCAACAAGAAGACGTCTTTGAACGCCCAGGTCTCCTATACCGACGACCAAGACTTCGCCGTTGCGGCCAACGTCGCCTACACCATCGTTCCTGGTTACACGATCACCGCCGAAGTCGATTATTACGACAATTTCGATGCCGACGATGCCGACACAATCGGCGGCATCTTCCGCTTCCAGCGCTCGTTCTGATCAAACGACGATCTCGCAAAAAACGGCCCATAGCGATACGCTACGGGCCGTTTTGGTTTGGCGGCGGATACGTCGCACATCTTGATTTCGCCATCCAACCGGTGACAAGCTCTCGTCATGGAATGGCGCGACGAGGGAATCATTCTCGGCACCCGCAAGCATGGCGAAACCAGCGCCATTCTCGAGGTGATGACGTGCGCGCATGGCCGCCATCTCGGTCTCGTGCGCGGCGGCCGTTCGCGCAAACAGCAGCCTGTCTTGCAGCCCGGCAATCGCGTCGACCTGTTGTGGCGGGCGCGGCTCGACGAGCATCTCGGCACCTTCCAAGTCGAGGCTATCGAGATGAACGCCGCCCGGCTGATGGACAGCGCCGTTGCCGTCTACGGCCTGCAGACGATGGCCGCGCATTTGCGTCTTCTGCCTGAGCGTGACGCCCATGGCGGCCTTTACGAGACGCTTGCGGTGATGATCGCTCATCTCGACGATGCCGATGCCGCCGGCGAGCTGGTGGCCCGCTTCGAGCTGCTGGTACTCGACGAACTCGGTTTCGGCCTCGATCTCAGCCAGTGTGCGGCGACCGGCACCAGGCAGGACCTTGCCTATGTCTCGCCGAAATCCGGCCGCGCCGTGTCGCGGGCGGCGGGCGCGCCGTGGCGCGACAAGATGCTGGCGCTGCCTGCCTTCCTGCAGCGCGGCTCCGGGCTGCGCGCCGATCCGGCGGCGATCGAGGACGCCTTCCGGCTGACCGGCTTCTTTTTGACCCGCCATGTCTACGAACCGCGCGGCATCGAGCCTCCCGGCGCCCGCGCCGGGTTTCTCGCCGCCTTGCGCAGGCATCATTCACCCGGCCATGAATCCGGCAAGGCAAGCGCCGGGGAAACCACCAGATGAGCGAAGTTGAACCTGATCCCGAAAACGTTTCGCCGCTCGGCCTTGGCACCATTTCGCAGGTGGGCGAGGCCCATGCGACGGCCGAGTTCAAAGTGAATTTGACGCGGCCGATCACGCCAAGGACGGGCGAGGTGGTGTGCGACGGCAAAGTGGTGCACAAGGGCCGCACGCTGACGGTTTCGGAAGCGGCGCTGAACGACGCCAACGGCAAGCTGCTGGCTTTCGGCACCGAAACATGCTCGATCTTTCCGGCCAATCTGGCGGCACGTTGAATGGACCGGCCGTTTGGCCGCCGCATTTGAATGTCACTGAACATTGAATGTCAGTGACAACTGGCCTGGTTTGGGGGAACCGCCATGTTTGAAAGCCTGATTGGCCTCGTCGCCATCATCGCGCTGTTCGTCATCATTTCACGCCAGCAGAGCCGCATCGGCCTGATCGAGCGCGAGCTTGGCGCCTTGCGCAGCCTTGTGCTTTCGGGCACGCCCGCGCTGCCGCCGCAAGCCAAGGAACCGGCTGCAAACGACAGCAAACCGGCGGATGCCGCAATCCCGCTTGCGGCTGCAGCCGACATGGCCGTATCGCCACGGCCCGCAGCGGTCGTGTCAGCTACAGAGGCCGATGCCGATACAACGGCGCCGTCCGCGCCGGAGTCGGCGCAACCGGCGGCAGCGGCGAAGGCAGCTCGCCAGTCCGACGTCGAAACGGCGCTCGGTACCCGCTGGGCGGTCTGGGTCGGCGGCATCGCGCTGGCGCTGGGTGGCTTGTTTCTGATCCGCTACACCATCGAGGCCGGCATTTTCGGGCCACGCGTGCGGCTTGTCATGGCGGCGGCACTCGGGCTGGTGCTGGTCGCCGGCGGCGAGTTCATCCGGCGCACCGGCTTCAGGGTGCCGGTGCAAGGCGCTGCCGGTGCCTATATCCCGGCGATCCTGACGGCGGCCGGCGCTTTCATCCTGTTCGGTACCGTCTACGCCGCGTACAGCGTTTACGGCTTCATCGGCCCGACGCTCGCTTTCACGCTGCTCGGCGCCATCGGGGTGGCGACGATCGCGGCAAGCCTGGTCCACGGTCAGGCGCTGGCCGGCGTCGGCCTGCTCGGTGCCATGGTGACGCCGCTGCTGGTCGCCTCGCAGGCGCCCAATCCGTGGGCGCTGTTCGGCTACCTGGCGATCGTGCTCGCCGCCACCTGCGTCATTGCCCGCATCCGCGACTGGAGGCTTTTGATGGCCGCAGCCTTCGTCGCCACGGGCATCTGGACCATCTTCTACATGACCGACGCGCCGGGGGCGAACCTTGCCGTCATCCTCTTTATCGACGGGGTGACACTGGCCGTGCTCGCCTTCGTCTGGCTTGGCCGCCGCGACGAAGCGGTCGCCGGCAGCGGCTTCGACTGGCCGTCGATCGCGCCGGGCTTCTTCGTTGGCCTTTCGGCGCTGGCCCTGTTTGTCGATCCGGCCTTCGCCGCCATCCGCGGTGCATTGCCGGGGGCCGCCCTTGTCGCAGCCCTGGTGGCGGTGGCGCTCTACCGGCCGCGGGCGCTTGCACTGCTGCACGCCGCCGGGCTGGCGACGGTACTGGTCTATTTCGGCATCATTCCGCCGACCACGATCGCTTCCGATTTTTCGGGTGGCACTCTTGGCGTCGACGGCATGCCGGTCGTGGCGTCCGATGCCTTGATGCTCAGGGTCGGCATCGCGCTCGGCCTGGTCTTCATCGGCGCCGGCTTTTGGGCGGCGCGCCGTTTTGCGGCCGCTGGCTGGCTGCGCGCCGCCGCATGGGCGGCCTGGAGCGCTGTCGCGCCACTGGTCATCCTGCTGGCGCTCTGGTCTGCCTTCGGCAATCTCGACCGTGATCTTGCTTATGCGGCGGTCGCAGCCGTTTTGGTCGGCGTCTTCGTCGCCGGCGGCGAATGGATAGCGCGCGGCGAAGCGCCGCCGCTGACCGGCGGCGCTGCCGTCTCCTTCGCGCTCGGCGGCGCGGCGATTGCCGGCCTGCTGATGCTGCACATGGCCTTCGGTTCAGGCTGGACAACCATCCTGCTCGGAGCAGCCGCCGTCGTGCCGGCGCTGGCGACGCGCTGGCGCAGCTATCCGGTGCTTGGCTGGATTTCCGTTGGTGCGGTGATTGCAGTGCTCGGCCGCGCTGCCTTCGACCCGACCATCGTCGGTGCCGAGTTCCTGTCGAAGACGCCGGTGTTCAACTGGCTGCTGCTTGGATATGGCGTGCCGGCGCTCGCCTTCGGCTTTGCCGCCTGGCAGCTTGCCCGAACCACCAACGGCCGACCGCGCCTCGGAATGGAGGCCGGCGCCGCGCTGTTTGCCCTGCTCACCGTCGCCATGCTGGTGCGCCATGCCATGCATGGCGGCGTCATCGATACCGCTGCTGCGACGCTTGCCGAACAGGCGATCTACACGCTGATCGCCATCGGTGGCGGTGCCATCCTGGTCGCCATCGACATGCGCTCGCCAAGTTCGGTGCTGCGCTACGGCTCGATTGCAGCGGGCGTGGTCTCGGTCGCGTTCATCGTCCTCCAGCATTTTCTGGCGCTGAACCCGTTGCTGACGGATGAATCGACCGGCAGCATTCCGGTGTTCAACCTTCTGTTGCTCGCCTACCTCTTGCCGGCAGTCGCGACAGGCGCACTGGCGCTCTATACCCGCGACAAGCGGCCGAAATGGTATGCGGCCATGCTGGCGGTTGTGGCGGCGGTGCTCGCCTTCGCCTATGCGACGCTGTCGGTCAGGAGGCTGTTCAAGGGTGAGTTCATCGGCCTGTGGAGCGGCCTCGGCCAGCTCGAGACCTATACTTATTCGGCGCTCTGGCTGGTCATCGGCGTGGTGCTGCTCACCGCCGGTGTCTGGCTGAGGTCGCAGGTGCTGCGCATTGCGTCGGCGGCGCTGATCTCGGTCGCCGTGCTCAAGGTCTTCGTCTTCGACATGTCGGAGCTGGAAGGTGTGTTGCGGGCGCTGTCCTTCATCGGCCTCGGCGCGGTGCTCATCGGCATTGGCTTGTTTTATCAGCGGCTGCTGACAAGGGCCGCGAGGGAGGCCTAAGGGATCAGGGGAGATCGCTGGAGTCACGGCCTTCCTCAATTTTCCAAGGATGCAGAAAAGGCGCTGTCGCCGAAGCTGCCAATCTCCCCAGTTGTGGGGGAGATGCCCGGCAGGGCAGAGGGGGGCGCGAAGGAACGCGGCCTCAAAGGCGAACAGGGCGAAGCGAATTCGCATTTTTTGCCGGTCGCAACGTATTTTGTTCTTGCTTTGTGCCGGCAGCTATGGTAATAATTTGGGTATGGTGCCAATTGGCTCCAATGACCCGCCCGCCGAGGCGGGTTTTTTGTGTGTGCCGAGCATGATCGACAGCTCGGAGGTGCAAGTCCTCTACCCAGCCTGATGGCGGCGAAGGGTTATCGAAGCACAAGGGCGTCGTCGTGAGGCGGGGTCTGAAGGAAATGTGGAGCAAAACCACGACCCGATGGACAAGAACCGGATATGAGGCCTACCCGGCCGGACGAGCGGGCAACTGACCGCGAAGTCCAAGGTCATCAAGGGCCGGGGTGGTAAATCTGGCGGGTGTGCGGGGAAGGCGGTCGATCTTACCTTGGGAGAGCTGTGCCGTGTCCGGGATTCCGGACTGGGCCCGCCGTGAGGCGCGCCGATCGCGGTGCAGAAGTCAGCAGAGGGCATAATAGTCGCCGGGCTTGCCGCGGAGGCGAAGGCCCGAACGGTTTGGAAGGACGAGTAGGACGGAGTTCTCGCATTGGCCATGCGGCGGAAAATCCAGCTGGAGCTAGCCTTCCCTGAAGCCTGAAGTGGGAGCGGGTGAAGCCCGCAACCGTCTCGGGGCAGGGACCGAAGCCGGTGCGGCGAACGCCGTTTCCGAAAGCCCGGCGGCCATGGCTCCTGCCAAAGCCGCATAACCAGCCGAACCGCCCTGTACGGACCCGTATGCTGGGTAGTGTGGGAGGGGAGGAGCCGCAAGGTTAACCCCATCCCGATTCTGGCTCCTTTTGATCAAATGTTGCGTGATCTGCCGATGGCAATGTCGGCGGGACAGCGCCCTGGACAGCGCCCCCCTCTGTCCTGCCGGACATCTCCCCCACTTGCGGGGAGATCGCTGTTATTACTGCCTTCGCCAATCTTCCAGGGATGCAGAAAAGGCGCTGTCGCCGAAACCGCCAATCTCCCCCCTTGCGGCGGCGGGCCAGAGGGTGTGCGAAGGAACTCGACGGCTCGATTCTGGATCGCTGCGCCTTCCGGCACGTGCCAAGGCGGGATATCGGGTCTTTGTCGCGTCGCTCGCGATGGGAGGGACTCTGTTTGCCTCTCAATCCTGCCGGGAATAAACCTGCCGCTGGCAGCGTTATTCAGATGCTTGGGTGACCGGGGCGGCGGACCGCTTCGCGCTGGCCGCTTGCGCCGCGCCGCGAAGGCGCGTTCAATCACCACGGACAGGGCTCCAGAACCAGCGGTCATGGACGAAAAGAAGGCAGCAATCCTTGGTGAAATACCGCGTCTGCGCCGCTATGCACGCTCGCTGTTGCGCGACCGCGATTCCGCCGACGATCTCGTCCAGGATTGTCTCGAGCGGGCACTTGTGCGGCTCGACAACTGGCAGACAGGAGAAAGCCCCAGGAGGTGGCTGTTTACGATCATGCATCATTTGTTCATCGACCAGATGCGCAAGGTGAACCGGCGCGGCGAGGCAGCGATGCTGCCGCTCGAGGCGAGCGAGGCGCAGGCAGCACCCGCCGAGCAGGTCGAGAGCATCGCCTCGCGCGAGATCGTCGAGGCTCTGCAGGCGATCAGCCCAGACCGGCGCGCGGCCCTTGTGATGGTCGCCATCGAAGGGTTTTCCTATGCCGAAGCCGCCAACATCCTTGGAGTCCCCGCCGGCACTTTGATGTCGCGCATCGCGCGCGGGCGTGAGGAACTGCGCGCGCTGCTGGATGATACCGCGCGCCGCCGATCGATAAGGATCGTCGAGAAATGAGCCGGCGCGATTTCTCCGAACGCGACATTCACATGGCGCTCGATGGCGAGTTGCCGGGCGACGAGCGGACGGCCTATGAGGCATGGCTCGACGCCAATGCCGAGATGAAGGCCAAGAGCGCACGCTACGCCGCCGACCGGGCAGCATTGCGCGCGGCCTTTAACGGCGTGCTGGACGAACCCGTCCCGGTGCGGCTGAATAAAGTGGTGCTCGGCGAGGCGCCAGCGGTCAGAGCGTCGCCGTCGCGCTCGCGTTGGTGGCTTGCGGCCGCCGCTGCCGCCATCCTGGTGATTGGCGGTGCTGGCGGCTATCTTGCCGGCATCGGCGGCCTCGGCCTGGAAAATACGGCCGAGGACCAGCTTGCCGAAGAGGCGATTGCCGCCCACGTCATCTATGCCGCTGAAAAGCGGCATGCTGTGGAAGTGCCGGCAAGCGACAAGGATCATTTGCAGAACTGGCTGTCTAACCAGGTAGGTTTGAAGCTCGTCGCGCCAGATCTGGCGGCGCAGGGATTCCAACTGGTCGGTGGCCGGCTGCTGCCTGCCGGCCAGGGCAAGGCCGCGATGCTGCTTTACGAGGACGACAAGGGCGAGCGCATATCGCTCTTCGTAATCGCCGAATCGGCGGCCAAGGCCAAGGGCACTTATGGGTCGGAGGAAAATGGTCCTGAGGCCGTCTACTGGCTGGACAAGGGTTATGGCTGTGCCGTCGTCGGATCGCTGCCGCGCGAGCAGCTAGCCGCGGTGGCCAAGAGCGCCTATGGCCAGCTTCTGGCGGGCTTGAAAAGCTGAGCAGGATCTCGTTTTTCCGGAGCCGCGCCGATGCCGAAACACGAAGGTCGTTTCAAAGCCTTTGCGCGACCTGCCTGCCTTGAAAACTGTCACAATTCGGCCCTAATCGAGGTGCGATAGCGCTTGCTGAATGCTGGCGCTTCGGCTGGTGTGACCGATGTTTAGACTAGGGCCGTTTCCACAACCCAATCGAGGTTTTCTGAGCCCGCATGCCTGCCGAGATTCGCAAGGCCCGCGCGTCCGACGTCGATGACCTCGCCGCCATCGAAAAAGCCGTTTTCTCGAGCGACCGCATTTCTCGCCGCTCCTTTCGCCAACTGATCGAACGCGACACCGCCGAACTGCTGGTTGGCGAGAACGATGGCCACGTCGCCGGCTATGCGGTCGTGCTGTTTCGCAAGGGCAGCGGCGTCGCACGACTCTATTCGATCGCCGTCGGTCCATTTTTCGGCGGCCGTGGCGTTGGCCGCCTGCTGCTGGAAGAGGCTGAAGCCGCCGCTTTCGAGCATGGCCGCATGATGCTTCGTTTGGAAGTCCGCGAGGACAACCCGCGCGCCATCCAGATCTACGAGCAGAGCGGCTACCGCAAGATCGGTCGTGAACCGGACTACTACGAGGATGGCGCCACGGCGCTGCGCTATGAAAAGACCTTGCGCGGCGACATTCCGGTCGCCACCGAAGTGCCGTTTTATCAGCAGACTTGCGAATTCACCTGCGGACCATGCTGCCTGATGATGGCGATGGCTTACTTCGGCCCCGGCTTCGTGCCGGACCCGGTGATGGAAATCCGGCTGTGGCGTGAGGCGACGACCGTTTTCATGATGTCGGGGCCGGGCGGCTGCGAACCGTTCGGGCTGGCCGTCGCCGGTTATGAGAGCGGGCTTGCTGCTGAGATCTATGTCTCCTTCTACGGCGCGCTGTTCCTGCAGTCGGTGCGCAGCGAGGACAAGCGCCGGGTCATGGAGCTGGCGCAGGTCGACTTTCGCCGCCGCGCGGAACTTTACGGTATCCCGGTGAATTACCGTTCATTCGGGCTTGACGACATTCGCACCGCGATCGCAGAGGGAAAACTGGTGCTGGTCCTGATCAGCGGCTTCCTGATGTTCGGCAAGAAGGTTCCGCACTGGGTATTGGCCATCGGTGACGACGGCGATCATATCCTGATCCACGACCCTTGGGTCGAGGTCGAGCGGCAGGAGACGATCCTCGATGCTGCCAACATTCCCGTGCCTTACGGCATCTTCATGAACATGGCGCAATTCGGCCGCGACGGATTGCGCGCCGCCATCACTCTCGGAAAGCGCGACAGCCAATGACCTGGGTCATCCTTACCGGCCGGCAGAACGATCTCGACCAGGTGGCGACGCCGCACAAGATCATCACCAATCGCGACTACCTTGCCCATCCGGCACTGTTTCGCGGTCAGCGGCCGAAGGTCATCAACCTGTCGAACAATTATGGCTACCAGAGCCGCGGCTATTACGCGTCGCTGCTTGCCGGTTCGCGCGGCCATAAGGTCATCCCGACGGTCGAAACGATGATCGACCTGTCAGAACGCAAGCTCTATGAGCACGCGTTGCCGGAACTCGAACTCGCACTCAACAAGTGCCGCAAGGACCTGGGTGGCGCTTTTCCGCAGAAGGTCTGCATCTTCTTCGGCATCGGACCATCCAGGATCTGGGACCGCTTCGCAAAACTTCTGTTCGACTGGTTCCGTGCCCCGGCTCTCGAGCTCCACATCAGGGACAGCGCCGAATGGGCCTCGATCCGCAAGATTGGCTTCCATCCCCTGGCCAGGATGACCGAGGACGAGGAAACGCACTTTCTCCAGTGCCTGGAGACCTACACCAACCGCGAGTGGCGCGACACCAAGGGCCGCACGCCGGCGCGCTACACTTTCGCAACGCTGGTCGATCCGCATGAGGAACTGCCGCCGTCGGAGATTTCGTCGCTGCGCCACTGGGCCAAGATCGCTGAAAAGATGGGCGTCGAAATCGAGCCGATCACCAAGCGGGATCTGGCCAAGCTCGCCAACTACGACGCGCTGTTCATCCGCGAGACCACTTCGATCTCCAACCACACCTACCGCTTTGCCCGCCGCGCCCAGCAGGAAGGCATGCCGGTCATCGACGATCCGCTGTCGATGATCCGCTGCACCAACAAGGTCTATCTCAACGAGCTGATGACCTACAACAAGGTACCGGTGCCGCCGACGGTGATGATTGCCGGCACCTCGGACCTGGAAGTTGCGGCACAGACGCTGGGCTTCCCGCTGGTGCTGAAGATCCCGGACTCCTCGTTTTCGCGCGGCGTCAAGAAATGCGGCACCTTTGAAGAGTTGAAGACGCTCGCAACCGAATGGCTGGAGGATTCCGACCTCCTGATCGCGCAAAAATTCATTCCGACGGAATATGACTGGCGTGTCGGTGTCCTCGGCGGCCAGCCCTTGTTCGCCGTCCATTATCTGATGGCCAAGAAACATTGGCAGATCGTCAATCATAAGGCCAACGGCAAACCCGACCAGGGCGGCATCAAGACCTTCACCCTGAAGGAAGCACCGGCCCATGTCGTCGAGACGGCGGTGAGCGCGGCGCGCTGCATTGGCGACGGCCTCTACGGCGTCGACCTCAAGGAAACCAGGGACGGCGTCTTCGTCATCGAGGTCAACGACAACCCCAACCTCGACCACGGCTGGGAAGACTCCGGCGAAAAAGACGAGGTCTGGGTGCGGCTGACGCAGTGGTTCCTGGAGCGGCTGGACCGGCCGGGGCGATAATATCCGAACTGAGGGGAAAAAGATGCTGTTCTTCGTAACCGAGGATTTTCGCGGCTGCGACCGCAAGGAGATCTACCGCCGTTTCCGCGACCAGGGCCGCCTGAAGCCGGACGCGCTTCTCGTGCACCACAGCTGGATCGCAGCGGATATGAGCCGCTGCTTCCTGCTGGTGGAGGCCGATGACGTCACGCTCCTGCAGCGGTGGGTCATCGAATGGGCGGATCTGGTCGAATTCGAGATCGTTCCCGTGGCGACGAACAAGGATATGGTGGAGGCATTGAGCGGACATCTCTGACCCGTTGGGAACCTCCTGGTTCGCCACACCTGAATGCCGCCTTCTCCTATCAAGGAATTAACACGCGGATCGAGCGTCATCTCAAGGAGATCTAAGGCGGTTGCCCGCGCTTCCGCGAGACTGTCGCACTTAGCCGGACTGCCGGATCGTCGCGCTCGACTTCAGCAGCCGATTAATGTCCGACGCCTTTGACGGCACCCCGATCAAATAGCCCTGGGCCTCGACACAACCCTCCTTTTGCAGGAATTCAAGCTGCGCTTCGGTCTCGACACCTTCGGCGGTGACGGTGATGCCCAGCTGTGCGCCAAGCCCGATGATGGTGCGCACGATCGCCGCGGTATCGCGACTGTCGATGTCACGGGTGAAAGAGCGATCGATCTTGATCTTGTCGACGGGAAAGCGCCTGAGGTAGCCCAGCGACGAATAGCCGGTGCCGAAATCGTCCAGCGCGATGCGGACGCCCAGATCGCGTAGCTGCCTGAGTGTCTTGAGCACCAGATCGCTCTCGTCCATCAGCACGGTTTCGGTGATTTCCAGTTCAAGCCGGTTGGCCGGCACGCCCGAGAACGCCAGTGCCGAGATAACGCTGCGGGCAAAGGTACCGCTTTTGATCTGCACGGCGGAGACATTGACTGCGATGCGCCAAGCCGCCCAGCCTGCCGCGGTCGTGCAGGCTTTTCGCAGCGCCCATTCTCCAAGCGGCACGATCAGCCCGGTCTCCTCGGCGGCCGGAATGAAGTCGTCCGGCCGTACCAGGCCGCGCACCGGCGAACGCCAGCGCATCAAGGCTTCGGCACCGACGATTTCGCCGGAGGCGATGTTCATGATCGGCTGGAAATCCAGCTCGAATTCCCGGCGCGACAGCGCTGCCCTGAGATCGATTTCGAGCGCCCGGCGTGCCCGCACCATCGCGTCCATGGCTGGTTCGAAGAAGCGGTACAGGTTGCGCCCTTCGCTCTTTGCCCGATAGAGCGCCATATCGGCATTTTTCAGCAAAGTGTCGGCGTCCTTGCCGTCATTCGGAAACAGCGCGATGCCGAGACTGATGCCGACACGCATGTCGTGTCTTTTGTCGCGAAACGGCTTTCCGATGATCTCGACGATGCGTTTGGCCAGCTTTTCCGCGTCGCCCGGGCTTTTGAGATTGAACTGGATGATGACGAATTCGTCGCCGCCGAAGCGGGAGACAACGTCCGTTTCATTGCGCAGGCACCGTTGCAGCCGTTCGGCCACGCATTTCAGCAGCCAGTCGCCGGAAGGATGGCCCCAAGTGTCGTTGACCGCCTTGAAGTGATCGAGGTCGAGCGAGAATATCGCCAGCGATCCGTCTCTCGTCTCACTCAGGGCTTGGTCGAGCCGTTCGCGAAGCATCGAGCGATTGGGCAGGTTGGTCAGTGTGTCGTGGTGCGCAAGATGGGTCATGCGCTCTTCCACGCGCCTGCGCTCGGTGACGTCGTCGAACGTCGCGACCCAGCCGCCGCCGCTCATCGGCCGGCGCGCAACCAGCAGCGTTCTGCCGTCAGCGAGATGGCGATGCGTTACGTGTGTTTTCCCCGCCCGCAGGCAGGCTTCGATTTGCGAGATTTCGTTGTCGGGGTCGAGCTTTGTATAAATGCCCAGTTCCAGCAGCCGCTTGAACGCATCATGGTGACTCATGCCAAGCGGGAAGTCGGCCGGCCTGACATGATAAAGTTCCAGGAAACGTTCGTTGCGCACGATCAGCTTGCCATCCGCATCGTACATCAAAAGGCCTTGCGACATGTTGGCAAGTGCCGCGTCGAAACGGCGGTGCTGCTCCTTCAACTCCTGCTCGGCGCGCCGTTGCTCGGTGATGTCCTCGTAGATCGATACCCAACCGCCTGACGCCAGCGGCCGGTGCGAAATGTTGACGATACGCCCGTCTGCAAGCGTTTCCTCATAGGTGGAAGGTTTTGCCTGGTCGATATAGGGCTTGCGGATGGCATAGAGTTGCTCAGCGCTTTGCGAGGCGATGCCGATATCCACGCTGTGCTGGAGGATGTCGAAAAACCGGATGCCGGGCCGCACCACTTCGGCGTCGAGGCGAAAGATGCTGATGTAGTTCCTGTTGCAGATGATCATCCGTTCATCGGCATCGAACATGCACAGGCCATGCGACATGTTCTCGACCGCTGCCGAAAAACGCTCGTTCTGTTCGCGTAGCTCGTCTTCAATAGGTCGCGGCTGACCGACGCCTTTGGCCCTCCGTCGGCGGACGGACGAACCAGCCTTGATACCGGCAACGGGCATGAGGCAAGCCTATGGACCATGGTTAACCATGGCACTGTTGTCCCTGCCGGTTAATTTACCGTTTTCAGCCGGCTGGAACGGCAGTCTGGCGTCGCGACTTTTCGATCGCCGCAAAGCGTTTGAGAAAGGCATTCTGCGCCCAAGTCACCGAGCGCGGCGTGACGTCGAAGCGCTCGGCGTTGAAGCCGCGCGGCCGCCCGAAGAACTCCGTCGCCTCTGCCGTCGAAAAACCCGCAAGCAGCGTTGCTTCGAAATAAGCGGCGATCTGATCCGCTCGCTTGATCTCCTTGCGCAGTCCCGCGTCGAGTTCGGCCGGCAGTGAAAAGCGCAGATGGATGGCGCGCTGCAGTCTGATCTCGCAATCCCTGTAGCTGCCGCCCATCACGGATTTGAACGGCGAGATCATGTCGCCGATGACATATTCCGGCGCGTCGTGCAGCAGCGCCGCCAACCGCGCGTCGGCGTCGGCATCCGGCATCAGCTCGCCGACAAGCGTTTCGACCAGCAGCGAATGCTGGGCGACCGAAAAGGCGTGCTCGCCTCTGGTCTGGCCGTTCCAGCGTGCGACGCGGGCAAGGCCATGGGCAATATCGGAGATCTCGATGTCGAGCGGCGAGGGATCGAGCAGATCGAGCCGTCGGCCGGACAGCATGCGCTGCCAGGCGCGCGGCGGCGCCCCGGCGCGATCGGCAGCCATCAGGCGTCCTCCGCGCCGATGGCTTCCTGCGGAAAGCTGAATTTCGCCCAGGACGGGATAGCGAGCGACACGGCGACGTCCTCCGCCAGGATCGGCAGGCCGGCGTCGAGCGCTGCCTTGACCCGGTCAATGCGGGCAATGGCAAGGCCTGTCCTGGCCGCGGTCGAGCCAAGCGTGCCGACCGGTCGCCCCTCCACGGTCAACTCTGCGCGCGAAGTGGGCAGGGTGCGTTCGGCCGAGACAATCAACACCCGACGCCTGGCAGTGCCGCGATGCTGCATGCGCGAGACGACCTCCTGGCCGACGTAGCAGCCTTTCTTGAAGCCGACACCGCCGATCTCGTCGAGCAGCACGTCATGCGGAAAAGCGTCGCCGAGTTGGTAGTCCGCACCGCTTTCGGCAATGCCATGGGCGATGCGAAAGGCTTGCCATGCGGCAAGGTCGCCGCCATCTGCGGTGTCATCATAGAAGCGCTTGACGGCAGTATCGACAAACCGCGCATCAGCAAACGGTGCTGATTCAAATTGCGAAGTGGTTGAATCGCTTCCCCATGCGACGGCCACAACCGGCTGATCCAGCTTGGCAATTTCGACTTTGGCGCGCAATTTGTAGAGCGTCAGCCGTCGCATGAAATCATCGGCGGTCTCGGTACGGCATTCAAGTCGGAAAGCATTTTCGTCGGCGCGCGAGATCAGGAAGTCGAAAAGGATCTTGCCTTGCGGCGTTAGCAGCGCGCCGGGCTTTGCTTCGCTGCTGCCGAGCACGTCGAGGTCGGTGGTCAGGATGTTCTGTAAAAAGTGCTCGGCATCCGGCCCGGACACGGAAACGAGTGCGCGATCTCTGAGCGAGGCAAAGGGCATGGTGGGAAAACGAGCCTGATCTTGCAAAACTATCGGCCATTACGTAAGCCGCTGGCACTTCCCCCGCAAGAGACCGGATCCGTATGGCCCTCATCTACGATCTCATCCTGACAGGCGGCACCGTGGTCAATCACGACGGCCAGGGTTTTCGCGACGTCGGCATCAATGGTGGGCGCATCGCTGCCATCGGCGACCTCCGCCAAGCGTCGGCCGGTGAGACGATCGAGTGCCGTGGGCTGCACATCCTGCCGGGCGTCGTCGACAGCCAGGTGCATTTCCGCGAGCCGGGCCTGGAGCACAAGGAAGATCTGGAGACGGGCTCGCGGGCAGCGGTGCTCGGCGGCGTCACCGCCGTCTTCGAGATGCCGAACACCAATCCGCTGACCACCAGTGAGGCAACCCTTGCCGACAAGGTACGGCGTGCCACCGGCCGCATGCATTGCGACTTTGCCTTCTGGGTCGGCGGGACCCGCGACAATGCAAAAGACGCTGGCGATCTCGAGCGGCTGCCTGGTGCGGCCGGCATAAAAGTTTTCATGGGCTCGTCCACCGGCGACCTGCTGGTCGAGGACGACGAAGGCGTTGCCTCGATCCTGAGGAACACACGCCGCCGCGCCGCCTTTCACTCCGAGGACGAGTTCCGGCTGCGCGAGCGGCTTGGCGAGCGCATCGCCGGCGATCCGTCCTCACATCCGGTGTGGCGCGACGAGATCGCTGCGTTGCGCTGCACGGAGCGCCTTGTGCGAATCGCGCGCCAGGTCCGCGCCCGGATCCATGTGCTGCACATCTCGACCGCCGAGGAGATAGGCTTCCTCGAACAGCACAAGGATGTCGCGACCTGCGAGGCGACGCCGCATCATCTGACGCTGAGCGCCGATGATTATGCGCAGTTGGGCACCCTGATCCAGATGAACCCGCCGGTGCGCGCCACGCGCCATCGCGACGGGGTCTGGTACGGCGTTGCGCAAGGCATCGTTGATGTGCTCGGCTCCGACCATGCGCCGCACACGCTGGCCGAGAAGGCAAAGCCTTATCCGGCGTCGCCGTCCGGCATGACCGGGGTGCAGACTTTGGTGCCGATCATGTTGGATCATGTCAACGCCGGCCGGCTGACGTTGCAGCGCTTTGTCGACCTGACCAGCCACGGCCCGCAGCGTATTTTTGGCATCGCCAGGAAAGGCCGTATTGCCGCCGGCTACGATGCCGATCTGACCATCGTCGATCTGAAGCGCCGCGAGACCATCGCCAACGCCCAGCAAGGCTCCAAGGTCGGCTGGACGCCTTATGACGGCAGGCAGGTGACCGGCTGGCCGGTCGGCACCATCGTTCGCGGCCGGCGCGTGATGTGGGAAGGCGAGATCGTCGCGCCGGGCCAGGGTAGGGCGGTGGAGTTTTCCGAGGCGTTGGCGGGCTAAGCTCCTGTCTCCAAGAGACCATGCTTAGCCACTCAATCGCCGGCGACGAAGAACGTCCATTGTCCGGTCGGCGTGATGCCGACGCGGTAGAAAATGTAGGCACCGAACTGCTTCATGTCGTCATAGTCGCTGGCGGTGACGATCTTGAACAGCTCGACCCGCTGCCTGGCATCGAGCTTGTCCAGTGGCAGGGCGAAGAAATAGGGCCAGACATAGAGATCCTGCGGCGTGCCGGCATCGACATGGACAAAACCGGCATTGAGCACCTCTTCCAGGATGGCGAGGATCTCCTGGCCTTCCGTGTCGCCGGAAAGGCCTTTCAGGAAGGCGATCGGGTCGCCCTCCATGTCGCCCAGCGACAATTGGGTCATCATGTCTCCCGTGCCGATCAGCGGCCGAAGCTTTTCGATGTCGCCGCTTTTGCACGCCTCGACGATCAGATCGTGCATGCGCCTGACCGGTTCCGGCAACTTGGCGAGGTCGTAGACGACTTCGGGCACAGGCGCGTCGGGATCGACATGCGGATTGGCCACGCCGCCATCATTGGCCGGCCCTTTCGGTTCGGTTTGTTCCGGCTCGTCGGATGGCGTCGGCTGGCTGGCCGGTGGTGGCGTCGTGCCGAGCGGGCCGGGCATCGGCACGGTACTTCCAGGCGGCGACATGTCACCGTCGGGCGGCGGCGTGACCGGCGAAGGCAGGTCTTCGCGCTTGATCTCGCTGAGGGCGTGAGCGGGACTGCTCGCAAGAAACAGTGCAAGGGGAATCGTGGCGCAGGAAACAGTAAGCCAAATGCTGAGGACCAGGCCGCGCGGCTTGCCTGATATCGAAAAATTCACCGCCTGCTACTCCCTGGTTCCAGCCCATCCATGTGCCCGGACATGATGTCCGGCGGCGCGCCGTCGTCAAAGAACCGGGGTCAGTGCCGCAGTCTTTCGGGCTCGAAGGCCCCGGCAATCACCTTTTCACGCATGCGATCGAGCAGGGCAAGCGCCGAGGTCTCGCCATTGGTGCGCAGCATTTCGCCGAATGCCGTTTCGAGGGCTGCCTCGGCGATGATTTCCGGCTCGATCCCGGCCGACAATCCTTCTGCCCAGGCTTCGCTGTGGCTTTCCACGGCGGTCAGGCGCTTTTCTTCCCTGACCAGCGCGTCGATGTCGTTGACGCCATGTTCCATTGCGATTTCCACCCTTTCAAGCGGTGATCCGTTGGACAGGGATCAAGCTTGAGTTGTCCCTTTTACACGCAGGCGCAGTAAGTATTTGTAAATACGACATTTTTTTGGTCGTCTTCTACAAATTCCGTCGCGTCCAGCAAACCTGCGTCCGATCCGATTCAAACTTAGCCGATTAGGCCGGCCAAGGGGACGGAAACCTTCAGTTTGAGTTAATTTCACATTCGCGCGCTAACGTTTCGTTAACATAGTTGCAAAAGTGCAACATCAGGTTTGCACCAAGACCTCACCCGAGGCAAGCGGAGAAGTGTCGAACGCGTCCGCCGCCACAGCGCCGGCGGTTGATGCCGGTTTGCCGGAACGGCAGCTGCCGTCGTCAGTTTCCGTAGCGCGAAGCGATGTCGCGAGACAGCGTCTCGCCTTCCTTCATGTAGCGGCTGATGGCTTCCGTCGCCGAGGCGGTGCATTGCGTATAAGTACCGCCGAACGACCGGTAGCCGCGGTTGAAGCTGGCGATGAAGCGGGCGCGCCGCTCCGGGTTCGGATTTTCCGATGCGATCAGTTTTTCCATCTCGGCTCGCCACCGATCGCCCTTCTCGCCACACAGATTACGCAGGAAATGCAGCGAGCCGAGCACTTCCGCCAGCCGCATCAGCCCGGGCTCGAACGGTGCTTCGGCGGCAATCGCCGGGCGCGCACCGACAACCACACTGACGGCGAGGCATGCGGCGAGAAACGAAGACGTGCGGCTCATGAGTCCTTGTGCTGAAACAATTTGTCGCCTGCAAGGCGATTCTCTGGCTCAGGTCCCGCCGTCTTTGTTGGGACCGAGTAGATCGTCCGCAATTTCAAACACCGCATCGGCGAGCGGCATCGCTGTCATTTCGGCCAGCGTATAGAAAGCCGCGGTCTCGGCGTCGTCGCTGGCCACCGCCTCGCCGCCAGCATAATCGGCCCCAAACACCGTCAGCCAGTAGTCGACCGGATGCCCGTCGCCGCTGCCGTCGATGTGGATTTCCCGCAGCGGCCGATAGCTGCGCGCCTGCAATCCGGTCTCTTCCAGCAATTCGCGCCGTGCTGCCTGTTCCAGCGTCTCGCCGGCTTCGACCTTGCCGCCGGGAAAGGCATGGAGGCCTTGCGAGGGCGGCCTGGCCCGCTTGACCAGCAGCACCGTGTTCTCGCGCACGACGCAGACCGAGACTGCCGGAATGATCTTGCGTGCTTCCATGGGCTTCGGATCGCTCGATTGGCATAGCCCGTTGTGGACCGGCCGTCGGCGAACAGCTTTAGCGGTTGCGAAAGGCGGGTTCCATGGCCACTTTCACATGCCACCAATTCGAGAGCTGAATTCATGTGCGGACGCTTTGCCTTGACCGCCACTCCGGACCAGACCGCCGCCTTTCTCAGCCTGGCGGAACTTGAGGAGTTTCCGGCCCGCTACAACATCGCGCCGACGCAGCCGGTGCTGATGGCGCTCGCCGGATTGCCGCAGGCGCCGGGCTCGAACCTGCCCGACCGCCGCTCGATGCTGGTGCGCTGGGGCCTGATCCCGGCCTGGGTCAAGGATACGCGTAACTTCCCGCTGCTGTTCAACGCGCGTTCTGAGGGGGCTTCGGAAAAGGCGTCGTTTCGCGCTGCCATGCGCCATCGCCGCGCCCTGGTACCGGCTTCGGGATTCTACGAATGGCACCAAACCGGTGGCAGAAGAGGGCAGCCCTATTGGGTGCGGCCAAGGCGTGGCGGGCTTGTCGCCTTCGCCGGGCTGATTGAGACCTATGCCGAGCCGGGCGGCTCGGAAATGGACACCGGCGCCATTCTGACCGCCCACGCCAATGCCGATACTGCCCATATCCACGACCGCATCCCGGTGGTGATCCATCCCGAAGATTTCGCGCGCTGGCTGGATTGCAGCACGCTCGAGCCGCGCGATGTGGCCCATCTGCTGAGACCCGCCCAGCCCGATTTCTTCGAAGCGATCCCGGTTTCCGACCTCGTCAACAAGGTCGCCAATACCGGGCCGGAGATTCAGGAGAAGGGCGTCGTCGAGCCTGAGCCTAAGAAGGTCAGGCGCCAGAAGTCCGGCGCGAACGACAGTCAGATGAATTTATTTTAGCAAAAGCTACTATTGCTGGGTGCGCCGTGAGCGCCTCAACCTTCCCGACGGCATTCTCAGGCAGCGCGCGGCGAAACGATCTTCTGCGCCGGCTTCTTCTTCTTCGCGGTGTGCAGAAGAGCTGCGACGATTGCTGCCGGGCCGATCGCCCGGTAGTGGCTGGCGAGCGCCGGTTGCTTGGCGCGGTTGGATTCTTGCTTAGGCATTGTTCTCTTCCCTGGTAACGTCTTCGTGTCTGCGTTTGCTGGCCGAATCCGACCAAATCGTGACGCTTGCTGATCTAGCCGGCGAATGTTTCATCACAGTGCCGACCTGTTTAATAAAATGTTTCAGTGGCTCAATTCCTGTGAGCCAACGATATTTTTGGCGAAGGTAGCGACTTGACGGCAACACCGGGCAAGGCGATAAAGCCGGCCATGAAAACGTCTTTCGCCATTTGTGGCATTTGCATTATCGGCTAGCCTCGCGCTGGTCCTGGACGTTTTCGCCTCATCTCCTCCCAGATTGGACAAACGCCCCGGCCAGCAGGCTGGACCCCGATTTGCGCCTCGGCGTAACCGACTCCATCCAGAGCACGATCCCAAAAGATCATGCCAAAGTAACGCACCGGGAACGCACGTATGTCTGACGCATCGAAGAGCCTGCGCCTCTACAATACGCTAACGCGGAGCAAGGACGATTTCTTCCCGATCGATCCGCGCAACGTGCGCATGTATGTCTGCGGCCCGACGGTCTACGACTTCGCCCATATCGGCAATGCGCGGCCGGTGATCGTCTTCGACGTGCTGTTCCGTTTGCTGCGCCATCTCTACGGGCAAGCGCACGTCACTTACGTGCGCAACATTACGGACGTCGACGACAAGATCAACGCCCGCGCACTGCGCGATTTCGGCGGCGAGATTGCCTCTGGCAAGCTGTCGCTGAACGAAGCGATCAGGCGGGTCACCGAAAAGACCGCCGGTCAGTTCCACAAGGACGTTGCGGCGCTCGGTTGCCTGGAACCGACGGTCGAGCCGCGCGCCACCGAGTTCGTCGAGCCCAGGCCCGACGGCAAGGTCGACATGATCTTCTTGATTCAACGCTTGATCGAACGCGGCCATGCCTATGTCGCGGCTGGAGAAGTCCTGTTCGACACCGCTTCCATGCCGGACTACGGGCAGTTGTCGAAGCGCAATCTCGACGAGCAGCAGGCCGGCGCCCGCGTCGCCGTTGATTCGCACAAGAAGAACCCGCAGGATTTCGTACTGTGGAAATTGTCTTCGCCCGAGGAACCGGGCTGGGACAGCCCGTGGGGCAGGGGTCGGCCCGGCTGGCACATCGAGTGCTCGGCGATGTCGGCCGCCTATCTCGGCGAGGTGTTCGACATCCATGGCGGTGGTATCGACCTGATCTTTCCGCACCACGAGAACGAGATCGCGCAATCGCGTTGCGCCCACGGCACCGAAACGATGGCCAAGATTTGGATGCACAACGGTTTCCTGCAGGTCGAGGGCCAGAAGATGTCCAAGAGCCTGGGCAATTTCTATTCGATCACCGAATTGCTGGAAACGGATACCTTTGGCGGCCGCAAATGGCCGGGCGAGGTGCTCAGGCTGGCGATGCTGATGACGCACTATCGCGAGCCGATCGACTTTTCCGTGCGCAAGCTGGAAGAGGCGGAGAATACGCTGCGCAAATGGAAGCGGGCGGCCGATCTGGCGCCGCCGACGGCAAAGCCGGTGCCGGCGGATGTGATCGAAGCGCTGTCGGATGACCTTGCCACCTATGCCGCATTCCAGTTGCTGACGCAGTTGGCTGGTGATGCTGTTGATTTCAACGCAGGTAGCGGCAAGGCAGCCGCCGAAGACAACGATGCTGCCGCTTCACTGAAGGCATCGCTTCTGTTCCTCGGCTTCGACATCGCAACAGCCAAGGTGGATGAAGACGCCATTGCCAAGGCGATCGCCAAACGCCTCGCGCTGATCGCCGCCAAGAACTGGGCCGAGGCCGACCGCATCCGCGACGAGTTGCTGACGCAAGGCATCCAGTTGAAGGACGGCAAGGACCCCGTCACCGGCGAACGCATCACCACCTGGGAGGTAAAAAGATGATCGATCATCTCGGCATCACCGTTTCGGATTTCGACGCGTCGAAGGCTTTTTACGACAGGGCGATAGCGCCGCTCGGCGCCTCGCTGCTTTACATGGTGCCGCAGGAATATACCGGCGGCGCCAAGGTCGGCGGCTACGGCCGCGACCGGCCGGTGTTTTGGCTGCATGCCGGCAAGGACAAGCCGAAGGATCATCAGCATGTCGCCTTCACCGCTCGCAGCCGCGCCGAGGTCGATGCCTTTCACGCCGCGGCGATTGCCGCCGGCGGCAAGGACAATGGCGGGCCGGGCCTGCGCCCGCACTACCATCCGAACTATTATGGCGCCTTTGTTTTCGATCCCGACGGCAACAATGTCGAGGCGGTTTGCCATGCCCCGGAGTAGTGCGCGATGAGCCTCGACAACAGACCGGTCTATACAGGCGGCTGCCAGTGCGGCGCGGTGCGCTTCCGCGTCGAAGGAGCTCTCGGCGATGCTTCCGTATGCCATTGTCGCATGTGCCAGAAGGCGAGCGGCAATTTCTACCTGCCGCTGGTCTCGGTGCGCGGCGCAAGGCTGGACTGGACGCGCGGTGAGCCCAAACGCTTCCGCTCGTCCAACGCGGCTTTGCGCGGTTTCTGCGCCGAATGCGGCACGCCGCTGACCTTCGAAGCGCCCGACGGGGTGGCCCTCGCCATCGCCACATTCGACCACCCCGAGGAGATCGCCCCGACCATCCAATGGGGTGTAGAAGCCAAGCTCCCGTACGTGGATCACGTCCACGAATTGCCAGGTGAGGAAACGATGGCCGACGTCTCGTCGGCCTCCTATCTCGCCGATCTCGTCTCCTACCAACATCCCGACCACGACACCGAACAATGGCCGCCGGAGGAAAAATCATGACCGAAACCGTTCGTACCGGCGGCTGCCAGTGCGGCGCCGTGCGCTTCCGCATCCACGGGGCGCTCGGCCGCTCGTCCATTTGTCATTGCCGCATGTGCCAGAAACAGTTCGGGTCGTTTTTCGGCGCGCTGGTGACAGTGCCGAGCGACGGGGTCGAATGGGTGCGCGAGGAGCCGAGTTACTTTCAGTCGTCGGTCAACATCGATCGCGGCTTCTGCGCCCGCTGCGGCACACCGCTGACCTACCGCCAGCCCGGCGCGCTGGAGATCGCCATCGGCGCCTTCGACGACCGTTCCGATCTGGCGCCGCAGATCCAGGTTAACTACGCCGCCAGGCTGCCTTGGGTCGAGACGATCTTCGACGCGCCGATCCATGACGACCCGGATTTCTACGCGCGACAGGAATCCATCATCTCCTTCCAGCATCCCGATCACGAGACGGCCAACTGGCCGCAGCAGGGCCTGAAATTATGAGCAGCGAATTCCGTACCCTCTATCCCGAGATCGAGGCTTTCGAGTCCGGCATGCTCGACGTTGGCGATGGCCATCAGGTCTATTGGGAGCGCTCCGGCACCAGAGGGGCCAAGCCGGCTGTCTTCCTGCATGGCGGGCCGGGCGGCACCATTTCGCCAAAGCACCGGCGGCTGTTCGATCCGAAGCTGTACGATGTCATCCTGTTCGACCAGCGCGGCTGCGGAAAATCGACGCCCAATGCCTCGCTTGAAGCCAACACCACCTGGCACCTGGTCGCCGACATCGAGCGCCTGCGAAAAATGTGCGGCTTCGACAAATGGCTGGTGTTCGGCGGTTCGTGGGGTTCGACGCTGGCGCTGGCCTATGCCGAGACCCACCCCGAGCGGGTCAGCGAACTGGTCGTGCGCGGCATCTACACGCTGACCCGCGCCGAACTCGAATGGTACTACCAGTTCGGCGTGTCGGAGATGTTCCCCGACAAGTGGGAGCGGTTTCTGGCGCCGATCCCGGAGGCCGAGCGCGGCGACATGATGGCCGCCTACCGCAAACGGCTGGTCGGCAGCGATCCTGTGGCGCAGGTCGAGGCCGCCCGCGCCTGGAGCCTGTGGGAAGGCGAGACGATCACGCTGCTGCCGGAACCGGAAACCAGCGGTCCCTTCGGCCAGGATGATTATGCCCTGGCTTTCGCCCGCATCGAGAACCACTATTTCGTCCATGCCGGCTGGCTGGAAGAGGGACAGCTGCTGCGCGATGCATGGAAGCTTAAGGATATCCCGGGTACCATCGTTCACGGCCGCTACGACATGCCGTGCCCGGCGCGCTACGCCTGGGCGCTGCACAAGGCGTGGCCGCAAGCGGATTTCCATCTGATCGAAGGCGCCGGCCACGCCTATTCGGAGCCGGGCATCCTCGACAGGCTGATCCGCGCAACGGACATGTTTGCCGGGAAATGACCATGGCTCGCGAGCGCCTTTATCTGTTCGACACCACGCTGCGCGATGGTCAGCAGACGCCGGGTGTCGACTTCTCCGTCGAGGACAAGATCGCCATCGCCAAGCTGCTCGACGAGTTCGGCATCGACTACGTCGAGGGCGGCTACCCCGGCGCCAATCCAACCGACACCGCCTTCTTTGCCGAGCGCCGCACGGCCGATGCCAAGTTCGTTGCCTTTGGCATGACCAAACGGGCAGGAGTGTCGATCTCGAACGATCCTGGGCTTGGCGCGCTGGTCCAGTCGAAGTCGGACGCCATCTGCTTCGTCGCCAAGAGTTGGGACTACCATGTCCGCGTCGCGCTCGGCTGCACCAATGAGGAGAACCTCGAGGCGATCAAGGCCTCGGTCGAGGCGGCGCTCACTGCCGGCAAGGAGGCGATGGTCGACTGCGAGCATTTCTTCGACGGCTTCAAGGCCAATCCAGATTATGCGCTGGCCTGCGCCAGGACGGCCTACGATGCCGGCGCGCGCTGGGTGGTGCTGTGCGACACCAATGGCGGCACGCAGCCCTCCGAGGTGCGCGCCATCGTCGAAAAGGTGATCGCCGCCGGCATACCGGGCGATCATCTCGGCATCCACGCCCATGACGACACCGGCCAGGCGGTGGCGAATTCGCTTGCCGCCGTGGGGGCCGGCGTGCGCCAGATCCAGGGCACGCTGAACGGCATCGGCGAGCGCTGCGGCAACGCCAACCTGATCTCGATCGTGCCGACATTGGCGTTGAAGCCGGCCTTTTCGGGCCGCTTTGCTACAGGCATTTCGGCAGAAGCGTTGACCGGTATATCGCGCCTGTCCCGCGCCTTCGACGAGTTGCTGAACCGCGCGCCCGAAGCGCAAGCGCCCTATGTCGGCGCCTCCGCTTTCGCCACCAAGGCCGGCATCCATGCCTCGGCGCTGGCCAAGGAGCCGGCGACCTACGAGCATGTGCCGCCAGAGACTGTCGGCAACCGCCGCCGCGTCATGGTTTCGGACCAAGGTGGCAAGGCCAATTTCCTCGCCGAGCTGAAGCGGCGCGGCATCGACATGCCCCGGGATGACCATCGCCTCGATGCGCTGATCGCTGTAGTCAAGGAACGTGAGGCGGAGGGCTACGCGTACGAAGGCGCCGACGCCAGCTTCGAGCTTCTGGCGCGCAAGATGCTGCATGGCCTGCCGGAATTCTTCCGCGTCACCTCGTTCCGCTGCATGGTCGAGCGCCGCTTCGACGCCAACGGCCAGCTGAAGACGGTCTCGGAGGCGATCGTGAAAGTGCTGGTCGAGGGCGAGGAGAAGATGTCGGTCGCCGAAGGCCATGGCCCGGTCAACGCGCTCGACATTGCGCTGCGCAAGGATCTCGGCAAATTCCAGAGCGAGATCGCCGATCTCGAACTGGCCGACTTCAAGGTGCGTATCCTCAATGGCGGCACCGAGGCGATCACCCGCGTGCTGATCGAATCGCATGACGGCACCGGTGCGCGCTGGTGGACAGTCGGTGTCTCCGAAAACATCATCGATGCTTCGTTCCAGGCGCTGATGGATTCGATCGTCTACAAGCTGATGAAGAACCGCGACATGGCGGGATTGGCGGCGGCGGAATAGCGTTGAACCATCAGCGAGACTCCATTGATCCATCAGCAATTTGCGATGGTTTTGGGCAAGCCGCTGGCGCATAGCCTTGGGCCATGGCTACCCAAGCACTTCAAATCGAGGCCGATACCAAAGCTCGTCGCGGCTTCCTGCTGGCGCTCGGCGCCTACCTGCTTTGGGGGCTGCTGCCCTTCTACATGAAGGCTGTCGCGCATCTGCCGCTGGCCGAAGTCATTGCCCACCGCATCGTCTGGTCGGTGCCGATCGCGGCCGCTGTCCTGGTCTGGGCCGGCCGCACTGCCGATTTCAAAGCGGCAGTTCGTTCACCGCGCATCATTTCGATGGCGGTGCTGACGGCGGCGCTGATCTCGGTCAACTGGGGCATCTATGTCTGGGCGATCGCGGTCGACCGCACCATCGAGACCGCGCTCGGCTACTACATCAACCCGCTGGTCAGCGTCGTTGTCGGCGCGCTGCTCCTCGGCGAGCGGCTCGACCGCCTGCAGATCGCGGCGGTGGTGCTGGCGGCAATCGCGGTCGCGGTGCTGACCATCGACGCCGGCAAACTGCCCTGGGTGTCGCTGGTGCTAGCCTTTTCCTTTGCCGCCTATGGCTTCTTCCGCAAGACGCTGCCAATCGGCCCGAGCCAGGGCTTCCTGCTTGAAGTGCTGCTGCTGTCGGTGCCGGCACTCGGCTACATCATCTTCCTGATCGCCACAGGACAGGATCATTTCGTCTCCAGCTCGCTGAACGACACCGCCTTGCTGATCGGCTGCGGTCCGGTCACCGCCGTGCCTCTGCTGTTGTTTGCGTTCGGCGCCAGGCTGCTGCGCCTCTCCACCATCGGCATCATGCAATATATCGCGCCGACGATCGTCTTTTTGATCGCGGTGCTGATTTTCGGCGAACCCTTCGGCAGTGTTCAGGCCATAGCCTTCGGGCTGATCTGGGCGGCACTGGCGATGTACTCCTGGTCGATGTTTTCTTCGGCGCGCAAGACCGTTTCCGCATCAGCTCGAGCCGCGTAACGAAGAAAGGCGGCTGGCCGGTCTTAATGCCGGCAGCCGCGTCTTTCACGAGCGCTCAGCGCTTCGGCCCGAAGCCGGGATATGGCTGCAGCGGCACGACGGCGGCAATATCCATCATGCCGGCCTTGACCAGCGGTAAAGTTGCAAGATGGTGGCGCACATCGACATCGCTGCCGGCTTCGAACATCATGCCGCTGCCGGGAATGTCGCCCCGATTCCACACCTGACGCACGGCGCCTTCGGCATAGAGCGTGCGGCGCTGCTCGGCCTCGCCAGGCAGCAGCGGCGCGAAATCGGCGTCGGTGAACTTTTCGGTGTTGCGCGCAAGAAGGGCAAAGAACTGCATCGGAATCTCCTGATGTTGGCCGTTGGAATGGCGGAAATATTCGCTTCTGCTGGCCAGACAGTCCAAGACTGATTAGGCTAAATTTGAGACCTCACGGGACTTGAGCATCGAAGCAACAATGTTCGACCTGCGCCAGCTCCGCTATTTCATCACGGTGGCCGAAACCGGCAACGTCGGGCGTGCCGCCGAATTGCTGCACATCTCGCAGTCGCCGCTCAGCCGTCAGATCATTCAGCTGGAGGAGCAGCTGGGCGTCGCACTGTTCGAGAGGGCGAGGCAGCGTGTTCATCTCAATGCCGAGGGCCGCGCTTTTCTTGCCGAGGCGCGTGCGCTGCTGGCCCATGCAAGACGGCTCGAGGAACTCGGCCGCAATCTCGCCAGCGGTACGGTCGGCCGTCTCGCCATCGGTTATGTGGAAGGTGCGGTCCATGCCGGGCTTGTCGCTCGGATGCTGCGCCAGTTTCGCCGCGACCGGCCCGAATTTCATCTTCAACTGAAGGGTCAGCGTTCCGCCGCCCAGATCGAAGCGCTGCGCGAACGATCGCTCGATCTGGGCCTTGTCAACACGCCTCCTTCTGCCGATGATCCCGACATCGTCGCCATGCTCATCATGCGCGAGCCGCTGGTTCTGGCGATGCCGGAAGGCGATCCATTGGCAGAAATCGCGGAGATACTGCCGCAGCAACTGGACGGCCGTACCTGGATCACGGTGGTGCGCCAGCCTGACGACACCAACCGTAGCCAATTTCTCGCCGCCTGTGCGAAGGCCGGTTTCCTGCCCGACATAGCCTATGAGACGACCGATCCGTTGACGTCGTTGGGCTTGGTCAGCGCCGGGCTTGGGCTGGCGACGGTGCAGGCCAGCCTGCGGAGTGCCGCCCCGCTTCAGATCGTGTTTCGCGATCTGCCGTGGTTCGAACGCACCGTCTCGATCCATCTCGCCTGGCGGCGTCAGGACAAGCGTGCGGTCATCGGAGACTTGAGGAAGGCAGTAGGGAAGGAGTGAATAGTGAATAGACAGGCGCCGGTTTGGAAAGTCTTCTACTTCACCATTCACCATTCACCATTCACCATTCACCATTCACTCTACATCTTATCAATCACCGACTGCACGCCCTCCGTCGGTGCATCGACGGAGAATCCCGCCACCATGATAGCGGCGACGATTGCTTCCGGATCCTCGACCACCAGCGGCTTGACCCGTTGCGCCGTGTGGATGAAGCCCTCCGCTGCCATGTGGTCGAGCAACGCCAGCATCGGATCCCAGAACCCTCCGACGTTGCCGAAGACGATCGGCTTGCGGTGATGGCCGAGCTGCGCCCAAGTCATGATCTCGACGATCTCCTCGACGGTGCCGATGCCGCCGGGCAACGCCACAAAGGCGTCGGATTTCTCGAACATCCTGTGCTTGCGCTCGTGCATGTTGTCGGTGACGACGAGCTCGTCGAGCCGGTTAAGCGCGGTTTCGGTCGCCTCCCTGTTGATCAGAAAACGCGGAATTATGCCGGTTACCTTGCCACCGGCCTTTAATGCCCCTTCAGCGACGGCACCCATGATACCTTTAGTGCCGCCGCCATAAATCAGACGCAGGCCGGACTTGGCGATCGAGCGGCCAAGCAGGTGTCCGGCCTTGATATAGGTTTCATCTCGGCCCGGGGACGAGCCGCAATAGACGCAGACAGATCGAATCGTGTTCATGTTATGATTGGTGATAGGGACTATTGGCATGGTCAAGCCCTGGGGCGGGCTTTTTCTTGTCGGCTTTGGTAAAACAGGCTAGACCGAAATTAGGTGGCTAAGGGGCAGGGAAACATGGCAATTAATCCATTGAAGGCGTTTTTGTTCGCGGCTGGCGGCTCTGTCGCCGCGGCGGGAACCGCCTATGTATCGGGCGCGCTCGACCCGTATCTCAATTCTACCCGGCCTGCGGAGGTCGCGGCGCTGACGCCGCCGGCTTCGAAACCGGCCGCTCCGGCGACCGAGGGCCGGCTGCCGCCTGCGTCTGCCGCGTCCACCGATGCGGCAGCGCCCGCCGCGCCGGCCACAGCAGGTGCAATCGTGCCGACCTTCGACATCGTGCGCGTCGAAAGCAACGGCTCGATCGTCGTCGCCGGCAATGCGGCGCCCAACGCCAAGGTCGAGATTCTCAACGGTTCGGCTGTCCTCGGCTCGACGGTCGCCGGTCCCGACGGCGCCTTTGCCATTATTCTCGACGATCCGCTGAAGCCCGGCGACTACACGATCACACTGCGCTCGACGGCTGGCAATGTCGTGACCGCCTCGGCGCAGACCGCCGTCGTTTCGATCCCCCAGAATTCCACCGGCCAGGTGCTGGCAATGGTCGAGGAGCCGGGCAAGCCGTCCGAACTGCTCACTGTTCCGGGCCCTCAGGCGAAATCTGACGCCTCGCCGCCTGTCGGCGAACAGGCGGCCGTTCAGCCACCCGCCACCGGCACCGAATTGCCGGCTGCCGCAGCGCCGGCGCCAGCCGCCCCGGCGGCTGATGTTCCAGCAGCGCCTGCTCCTGCCGCGCCGGCCGCTGTTGAAGCCGCGCCGGCTCCGGCAGCACCCGCCACACCGGCAGCGCCCGCCACTCCCGCGGCGGAGCCGAAGATCGTCGTCGAAGCTGTCGAAATCGACGGTAACAAGATTTTCGTTGCCGGCCTTGCCGATCCCGGCCGCAAGGTGCGTGCCTATGCCAACGATATCCTGCTCGGTGACGCGAAGACCTCGCCCGACCGCCACTTCCTGGTCGAAGCGACACGCGACATCCCGGTCGGCACCTACACCATCCACGTCGATGCGCTCGACGCCGACGGCGTGACGGTGGTGGCCCGTGCGGCTGTGCCGTTCGAGCGCGAGCCTGGTGAGGCGGTTGCGGCCGTGGCGCCGGCCGAGCAGAAGCCTGCCGGGATAAAACCAGCCGAGCCGAATGCTCCGGCGACCGAAGCCGCACCGGCAACGGCCGCCGAAACGCCCGCAACTGCCCCCGCTCCTGCAACCGAGGCCCCGGCCGAAATGGCTGTCGCAACGCCCCCGGGCGAAACTCCCGAGACCGTGGCGCCAAAGCTCGAACATGCCGATGGCGCAGTCATCATCCGCCGCCATGACACGCTGTGGCGGATTTCGCGGCGGGTCTATGGCCAGGGCATGCGCTACTCGACCATCTATCTCGCCAACCAGGACCAGATCAGCAATCCGAACCGCATCTGGCCGGGGCAGGTGTTCAAGGTGCCGGAGAAATCGAAGGAAGGCGAGCCCGCCGATCTCAAGGCAATGGGCGACCAGATGACGACGGCGCCAGTCAAGACCGAGTAGCCGTTCTGCCCATCAGGATAGCTTGCGGCAGGGCCAGTCATCGTTTATCGCCGATGGACGATGACCGAATCCCCCCTCGTAACGGACCGAAGCCGCGCGGCAGATGAACGCGCGCCGGCCAACTGCACGCCGGCCAACTGCACGCCGGATAGCCGCGCTGTCGCTGTCCGGCTCGCGGCCCTTTCGCATCCAGCGCGGATCGAAATTCTCAAACACCTTTCCGCAAGCCGTTCCTGCTGCTGTCGAGAGGTCGTCGAGCATCTCGACCTGGCGCAGTCCACCGTTTCCCAGCATTTGAAGATCCTGGTTGAGGCCGGGCTGATCCGCTTCGAGCCTGACCGCCAGCGCTCGCGCTATGAGCTCGACCGCGCCGCGCTCGCCGATGTTTCGGCATCGCTGGCCGCGCTGGTCGATTCCTGCTGCTCCGGCCGCTAAAATCATAAAGGTAAACAAGAATGGCCGAGAAAACCGTTTCCGCAGATTCCGGCTCGACCTTCAGAACGTTGCGCAATCTCTGGCCCTATATGTGGCCGGCCGACCGCGCCGACCTGAGGGCGCGCGTGGTGTGGGCAACCGTACTGCTGGTTGTCGCCAAGCTGACCCTGGTGGCCGGACCCTATTTCTTCAAATGGGCGACCGACGCACTGGCCGGCGATAGCAAATCGCCGCCGCCGCTGCCGGCCCTGTTGCTGGCGCCGGTCATGCTGGTCGTCGCCTACAATGCCGTGCGGCTGGTGCAGCTCGGCTTCAACCAGTTACGCGACGCCCTGTTTGCACGGGTCGGCCAGCATGCGGTGCGCCGGCTCGCCTTCCGCACCTTCGTGCACATGCACGAACTGTCGCTGCGCTTCCACCTCGAACGGCGCACCGGCGGACTGTCGCGCGTCATCGAGCGCGGCACCAAGGGCATCGAGACGATCGTCCGCTTCACCATGCTGGCGACGGCGCCGACAATCGTCGAATTCGCGCTCACCGCCGGCATCTTCGCCGTCGCCTATGGCTGGCTATACGTCTTGGTGATCGCGGTCACGGTCTGGCTCTATGTCTGGTTCACCGTTAGGGCGAGCGATTGGCGTATTTCGATCCGCCGTGAGATGAACGAAAGCGACAATGAAGCCAGCACGAAGGCGATCGACTCGCTGCTCAACTACGAAACAGTCAAATATTTCAATAACGAAGCCATGGAGGCCGAGCGGTTCGACCGGTCCACGGCGCGCTATGAGTTGGCGGCGACCAGGACCTGGACCTCGCTTGGCTGGCTGAACTTCGGCCAAGGTGTGATCTTCGGTATCGGCATGACCGTCGTCATGGTGATGTCGGCGCTCGAGGTGAAGGCGGGCACACAGAGCGTCGGCGATTTCGTCTTCGTCAACGCCATGCTCATACAGCTTTCGGTGCCGCTGAATTTCATCGGCATGATCTACCGCGAAATTCGCCAGGGCCTGACCGACATCGAAAACATGTTCGATCTGCTTGACGTCAAGCGTGAGATCGTCGATCGGCCGGGCGCCAAGCCGCTGGTCGTCGATGCCGGCAGGGTCGAGTTCCGCGACGTACATTTTTCCTACGACCCCAACCGCAAGATCCTGAAGGGCATCAGCTTCGAGGTGCCAGCCGGCAAGACGGTGGCCATCGTCGGCCCCTCCGGAGCCGGCAAGTCGACCATTTCGCGGCTTTTGTTTCGCTTCTACGACATCCAGCGCGGCAAGATTCTGATCGACGGCCAGGACATTCGCGACGTGACGCAGGAGAGCTTGCGCGCTGCCATCGGCATGGTGCCGCAGGACACGGTGCTGTTTAACGACACCATCGCCTACAACATCCGCTACGGCCGCGTCGGCGCCAGCGAGGAGGATGTGCGCAAGGCGGCAGAACTGGCCCAGATCGGACCGTTCATCGAGCGGCTGCCCGACGGCTATCGCTCAATGGTCGGCGAGCGCGGATTAAAACTGTCCGGCGGCGAGAAGCAGCGGGTGGCGATTGCCCGCACCATTTTGAAGGCACCGCCGATCCTGATGCTCGACGAGGCGACCTCGGCGCTGGACAGCCACACCGAGCAGGAGATCCAGGCGGCACTCGACCTGGTCAGCCAGGGCCGCACCACCCTCGTCATCGCCCATCGGCTGTCCACAGTGATTTCGGCCGACGAGATCATCGTCCTGCAGGATGGCCAGATCGCCGAGCGCGGCACCCATGTCGCCTTGATAGCCAAGCGCGGCCTTTATGCATCGATGTGGGACCGCCAGCGCGAGGCAAGCGAGGCCGAGGAGCGGCTGCGCATTGCCCGCGAAAGCGACGAGTTCGGCGTCGTCGTCCGCCGCCGCACCTCGGAGGTGAGCTGAAAATTCGTGCTTGACCTCAACTTAAGTTGAGATCGTAGGCCGTTTTGGATCGCAGCAAGATGCGTCGTTCAAAAACGGAGACAATCGATATGAATGGGATAAATCAGGCAGTTAGTGGCGGCAGTGTATTCCGGGTGGACAAGTTTGTCGTTCCGGCCAACGCCCGCGAGGAGATTCTTGCCAAGGTCCGGATGACGCATGATTTGCTGCGCCAGCAGCAAGGGTTCGTCCAGGATTTCCTGCTTGAGCAATTCTCGGGGCCGGGCGAGTTCAACCTCGTGACCATTGTCGAATGGGAAGGGCAGGCCGCCGTCGACAAGGTCGTGCCGATCATCAAGGCCGCGCATGAGCGCAGCGGCTTCAATCCTCAGGAGACCATCGCGCGACTTGGCGTCAAGGCCGATATTGCCAACTATCAGCGGATTCACGGGATGTAAGCTCTCTACGGCCAGCCGGCGCCCGGCGCAGTAGCGTCGACGCTGAGCACTTGGCCGGTACGGGCATCGCTGATCATATGTTCGAAGCCGCGCCATTCGGCGGCGACGATGAACAGCGTTTTTCCCTCGCTGCCGCCGAGCATGCAGGCAAAGCAGCCGCGGTCGACATCGACACTTTCGAGCATCGCGCCGCCCTCGCGCACCCGCACGCAATGCCGGTTGGGAACGTCGGCGTACCACGCCGCACCTTCGGCATCTAGGCAGATGCCGTCGGGAAAACCGTTGCCGAGATCGGCCCAGACCCTCCGGTTGGAAAGGCCACCATCGGCAGCGATGTCGAAGGCGGTCAGCCGGTTGGCGTGGGACTCGGCAACGATAAGCGTCTTGTTGTCAGGCGTCACCGCCATGCCATTGGCGAAGGCGAGGTTCTCAGCCACCTGCTGAACCGAGCCGTCAGGCGCGACCAGCACGATGGCGCCGGGGCCGAAATGCTGGCCGGGACCCGGAGCAGGCCCACCACCATTGACATAGATGTTGCCGCGTCCATCGACGACGATCTCGTTCCACGGGCTCTTTGATAGTTGTCTCAGATCGGCATGGGTGACCAATGTCCCGTCTGCCTCCTGCCTGAGGATCAGCCCTTCGCGGCCGGACACGACAAGCAGGCGCCCGTCCGGCAGCCAGTCAATGGAATAGGGCAGGGTGGCCGGCACGGTGAGCGCGATCTCGCTGTTGCCTAGGGCGTCAACGGCGATGATCTGGCCTGTGCCCCAGTTGCAGAACCACAGCCGGCCATCGTGCCAGCGCGGTGACTCGCCGAAGGCCAAGCCGTTCATCACCACTTGCACTTGCCTAGCTGCTGATTTCTGCATGGGCCGAGAACCTCCGGGTTTGCGCAAATCGTCATGGCCGAAAGGCCGATGAGAGGCGCTGTCTTGCCAAGGACGGGCGAGAGTGCTGCGTTCCGACAATCGCAATGAACATTTCCGGTTGATCACTTCGGCAGTCCGGATGCTGCTAACGGCATCCTGAAACGGCGGCGACCGCCACCCCCCGAGCGCTCTCATTGTCGCGTTGCGACCGCGGGGTGTTTCCGCTATTGAGGCCGGACTTGGAACCAAGGTTGCCCTCATCCCATGAGCCTCGTTGACACGATCAAGAATGCGTTCGTTCCGATCCATCGCGAGGGTTATCCCTTTATCGCTGCATTCGGCGCGGCGACGCTCTTTCTTGGCTATTTCTCCTCGACCCTGTTCTGGATCGGTCTCATCCTGACGGCCTGGTGCGCCTATTTCTTCCGCGATCCCGAGCGTGTCACGCCGATCGACGACCGGTTGGTTGTCAGCCCGGCCGACGGCATCGTTTCGGCGGTTGGCCCGGCAGTGCCGCCGCGCGAGCTTGGCCTCGGCGGCGGCGAAATGACCCGCATCTCGGTATTCATGAACGTCTTTTCCTGCCACGTTAACCGCTCTCCGGTGCGTGGCCGCATTTCCAGGATCGAGCATCGGCCAGGAAAATTCCTCAATGCCGAACTCGACAAGGCAAGCACCGAGAACGAGCGCAACGGGCTGGTCATCGAAAGCCCCAATGGAACGGTGGCCGCGGTGCAGATCGCCGGCCTCGTGGCGCGGCGCATCGTCTGCTGGGCCGAGCCCGGCGGCGCCATCGGCACCGGCGAGCGCTTCGGGCTGATCCGCTTTGGCTCGCGCGTCGATGTATTCCTGCCCTCGACCGCGACGCCGCGTGTCGCCGTCGGCCAGACCGCGGTTGGCGGTGAGACGGTGCTGGCGGAATTCGGCGGCGTTGCCGCAACGCCGCTCGTGCGGATCTCCTGACCGGTGGCCCCGCCGTTCAAGAAATTCGAGGCGCATGGCGGCGGTGGCCCGCGCATTCGCGAAATCCCGATGCGCATGGTGCTGCCCAATCTGGTCACGGTGCTCGCCATCTGCGCCGGCCTGTCCGGTATTCGCTTCGGCTTCGAGGGCCGCTTCGAGCCAGCGGTGGTGATGGTGCTGCTCGCGGCCTTCCTCGATGGTATCGACGGCCGTCTGGCGCGAATGCTGAAGGCGACTTCCAAATTCGGCGCCCAGATGGATTCGCTGGCCGATATCGTCAATTTCGGCGTGGCACCGGCGCTGGTGCTCTATGCCTTTCTGCTCGACAGGGCAGGTTCGCCGGGCTGGATCGCCGCGCTGCTGTTCACCATCGCCTGTGGGATGAGGCTTGCCCGTTTCAACGTGCTCGACGAAGAGCTCGACCGTCCGCAGTGGCAGACCGAATATTTCGTCGGCGTGCCGGCGCCGGCGGGTGCGGTGCTGGTGATGCTGCCGCTCTATCTGTTCTTCCTCAGGCTTGGGCTTGAACCCAGCCGCCTGGCAGCCTTCATTGCCACCGGCTTTACAATATTGGTGGCGTTCCTGCTGGTCAGCAGACTGCCCGTCTATTCCGGCAAGAGCGTCAGGATACCGGGCGACAGAGTGCTGCCGATCATCCTCGCAGTCGTCCTCTACGTCCTGCTTTTGATGACCTATCCCTGGTATACGCTGACGGCCTCGGTTGCCGGCTATCTGGTCTTCTTGCCGTTCAGCGTGCGCGCCTATTCGAGACGCGCCAAGCGCGAAGGCGAGAAGGTGCCGTCCTCGGATATTGGCTGACAGATTTGGTGCCAGTTCGCGTTGGGCCTGGCAGTGCATGATTCCGAAAAGGGTCGTCCGTTTAGACTCAGGACCGGCTCACACAGCGCGCGGCGCTGTGGAATGCACCTCAAAAACACCGGTTTCGGAACTTGCTGGGCGGCTAGACCGTTTGTGTTTGGTAGGTCCGTCTGAGCGGCTGCTCGTGGTACGTCATCTACGTCGCGCAAGCTGCCGCATCGGGCTCAGAACCATCGGAAACGAGGAGAAATGGCTGTCATCCTCATCGGCGTGTTACTGACTGTCGCCGGCCTCGTCTATATGGCGGTAGCAGCCATCATGCGCGGGCGGCTTAGTGAACCGGCCGCTGTCTCCACCGCGCCGGACAGTCCGACGCCTTATCTCGCAACACCAGGTCCGACCCTGGAGCCGCGGCGGCGCGGGCTCCGTTTTCTCGGCCTGTCGCAGAACTGGCCGGGCCTGCTGATGATGGCCGTCGGCGCCATTCTGCTGTTGTCGGTGGTGGTCTTCTAATGCATTCGCGCAAAAGTGTGCAGCGGTTTTGCGATAACGGCATGCATAAAAGCAAGAATCTAAAGCGTGTCGCACAAGGCCGGTCGAACGCGACGCGCTTTAGAGTTCTCGACAGCAAACCTCAGGCGGCTGCGCTCAGTCCCAGCCTCTCGAGTGCCAGCTTTCTAGTCGAGACATAGTCGGTCTTGCCGGAGCCCAGTACAGGGATCTCCTCGACCTTGACGATGTCGTTCGGCACCATCAGTTCGGCCGCGCCGGCTTTTTTGCCGAATTCGCGCAATTCGTGGGGATCGGCATTGTCGGCGGTGGTGACCAGAACGAGGCGCTCGCCGCGCCGCTTGTCCGGCACCGCTACCACGGCGTGATGCTCTTCCGGCCACAGCGACTGCACCAACATCTCGACCGCACCAAGCGATACCATCTCGCCGGCTATCTTCGCGAAGCGCTTGGCGCGGCCGCGAATGGTGATGAAGCCTTCGCGATCGACCGAAACGATATCGCCGGTGTCGTGCCAGCCTTCGAGCGGCTGCAACTCGCCAGGCCGGTCGCCGGTCATGTAGCCCATCATCAGGTTCGGCCCGTCGAGCCACAGCCGGCCGGCGTCGCTGATGCCTTCGACTGGTTCGAGTTTCATGCGCATGGCCGGCAGCAGCCGCCCGACCGTTCCATCGCGGCCGTGGATGGCGGTGTTGACGGCAACCACTGGTGCGGCCTCGGTCAAGCCAAAACCTTCGATGATCTCGGCCTGGAAGCGCTCGCGGTAAACCCGGCGCGTCTCCGGCTTCACCGCCTCGGCACCGGCCACGACGAAGCGCAGGCTGGAAAAATCGCCGTCCTTGGCGGTGCGGGCATAGTTGGCGAGGAACGTGTCGGTGCCGAACATCACCGTCGGCCGGACCTTGCGCGCCACCTCCGGAATAAGTTTGTAGTGGAGCGGTGACGGGTAGAGGAACAGCTTTACTCCGGTGACCAGCGGCAGGATGGTGCCGCCGGTCAGCCCGAACGAGTGGAACACCGGCAGCACGTTGAGCAGGATATCGGCCGGCGAGATGGTGATGCGAGCTTCCGCCTGCATCGCATTGGCAAGAAGGTTCCGGTGCGACAGCACCACGGCCTTGGGCGTGCCTTCCGAGCCGGAGGTGAACAGGATCACCGCCGGCTTGGCTGCATCCTGGCGCTGCAACGGCCAGCGCCACAGCAAGCCGGCTGCGGCCTTGTCCAGCACGGTCACGCTTGCGCGGACATCCTCCAGCCACAGCAGTTTCGCCCCGCCCTTTTCCACCGCCTCGACGATGTCGGCGAGGTTGGCCTTTTCGACAAAGGCGCGTGAGGAGACCACGGTACGGATCATCGCCGTGCGGATGGCGGCGGTGACGCTGGCCGGGCCGGCGGTATAGTTGATCATTGCTGCCACCCGCGCAGTCGACAAAAGTCCGACGAACGACAGCACGACGCCATTGGCGTTGGGCAGGAGCAGCCCAACCGCTTCGCCCGGCGCTGTTATTGCCTCGAACCGTCGGCCCAAAACCCTGGCGCCGATGAACACTTTCCGGTAGCTCAGGGCACCGCCAATGACGTCCTCGATTATTGGGTGCGAAGCGCCAACACGGTCGGCCGCATCGCGCATGGCGAGGAACAGCCCTCGGTCGAGATCACTGCCGAAAAGCCTGGCCTCGGCGAAGCGATCAAACAGCGCATTGGTGTTGGAGGCCTGATCTGGGTTCCGCGCCACCAGCTTGGCGATGGTCATCGGCTCCAGCGCGCTGATCGACAGCTGCGGAAACCAATGGCGCGGCGCCTTGTCCGCCGGCGTCAGCGAGGCCGGCAGGCTGCGTGCGCCGGCAACGAAGACCGGCACGATACGGGCGTCGGCCTGCATGGCGATACGGGTGATGGCGCGAAACAACCGAAACGACTTGACGTCTGGCTCGACCGCATCCGGCAGGTAAACGGCGAGCCGGCCCTTGCCCTTCAGCACCCGCACCAATCTGCGGCTGACGAAGACATGCTCGGCGTTGAAGGCGATGGTGCGGCCGAGCTCGCGCCACGGCTCCAGCCACGGCGATCTGGCCGAAGCCTGGTCGAGGATGTGCAGCGTGTCCTCCGGCAGCAGCGACAGCATCAGCGCCGGCTCGATGCGTGACTGATGCCAGATGACATAGATGACCGGGGTCACCGACCTGCGCGCAATCTTGATGCGCTCGTCGCTGATCCGGTAGGCGAGCTTGAACGGCACGTAGAGCAGCGCCTGGCTCAAACGCAGGCCGAGGCGGAACTTCTCCACCACGCCGATCAGCAGCCAGGCCGCGACAAGACCCGCAAGCAGCGCCAGTGTCAGGATCATCGCCGCATCTCCCAACGATCTCACGTCACGGCTCTTCAGTGGCCGCTTCGGGTGAGAACCTAGCCGAAGTTGGATCAACGTCAATGCGGCTCCATTTTTCCTTCTCTCCTATGTTTGATTCGGCTCGGCTGCCTATCGCAGCTACGCCGCTTTCATCCTTCCGCTGATGAAGCGGAATTCCTGCGTCTTGCCGCCAAAGCCATAGGCGGCCGCAGGCACTTCATGCACGAGGGCGTAGCTTTCCTCATGCACCTTACCCAGCAGCCGACCGAATGCCGCGAAAATTGCCTGCAGATACGCCTCCAGTTCGAGCTTGGTGTTGGTGCCGTCGACAACCTTGATGTCGAGCCAGGCCGTGTTGGTGCCATGCTCGGCCAGCGACTTGCCGCCGGCGAACCAGTGCTCGGGGTCGTGATAGGAAATGGCAACAGCTGTGATCGTCGCGTCCTTGCGCAGATGCGTGGCCGTCAGTTCGGTCACTTCCTTGGCAATGGCGGCGGACAAAGCGGCATCGGGCTTGCCGGTAACGCTGACATTGATGATCGGCATATTTCTTCTCCTCGGTTTCAAGCGGCGCCTCTTCGCCGTCGAGAAAATCATGCCATCATCCTTTGATCAAAAAAAATCGAATTGTTTTTGATAAACACTTTGATAGTATCGAATTGTGCAGATGTTCGATCCCGACCTCCTCAAAACTTTCCTCGCTTTCGTCGATGGCGGTTCCCTGGCGCGGGCCGCGTCGATCGTCGGTCGCTCGCCGTCCGCAGTGACCGCGCAGATGCAGCGGCTGGAGGATGTTGTCGGCGAACCGCTGCTGGTGCCGCAGGGGCGAGGGCGCGGCCTGACGTCGGCAGGCGAGGATCTGATCGTTCACGCGCGTCGCATCCTTGCCGCGCACCGCGAGGCGTGGCTGGCCCTCAAAGGCGCGCACGCCGACGGGCGCGTCGCCATCGGCACCACGCAGGATTTCGCCGACAGCGGCTTGCCGCAGCTTCTCAGGGCTTTTGCTGTCAGCCATCCGCGCGTCAGGATCGAACTGCGCGTCGGCCGTTCCGCCGAACTGGCGCAGGCTTTGCAGGCCGGCACCCTTGATCTGGCCATTGCCATGCGACAGGTGCCGACACGGGACGAAGTCGGTGTGCTCAAGGAACCAATGATCTGGCTTTGCTCACAGAACGGGCTGGCCACCCGCCACGACGAACTGCCCTTGGCGCTGCTCGATCCCCATTGCGGGTTTCGCGAAGCGGCGACCAGTGCACTCGATGCGGCCGGCCGTCGCTACCGCATTGCTGCCGGCAGTGCCAGCCTTGCCGGCCTGCGCACGGCGGTGCACGCCGGCATCGCCTTGACGTTGAGGACGGCGCGCTTCGCGCATTCCGGCATCGTCGAGGCGCCGCGCGATCTTGATCTGCCGCCGGTGCCGGTCGCCGAATTCGCCGTCCGCTTGCGTGAGGATGCCGACCGGCCGGCGCAGGATCTGGCAGCGTTGTTCAGCGGCAACCTGGCCTTGGCCAATTGAGCCAGCAAAGAAAAAGCCGACCTTGCGGTCGGCTTCTAAGTAGGACGGGCCGAGGGGTTTGGGGGGACTTGGGGTGGCCCGTCGCAGCCATAATGCCTGAGCCCTATGATGGTTCCATGACTTTTCAAATTAATTTTCAGGACCGGATTTCTCGTGATCGGACCACCAACTCGCGCTCGGACGCGGCGAGGATTGGTCATGCATCCGCTGCGCGCTGCCTGGCCATCAGCCAGTCGCGGCCGGCGTGAGCGAACACCGCGCAAAGCACGATGGCGCCACCGACCATGCTGGCTGCCGGCGGGATCTCCGCCAGGAACAGGAAGGCAAACAGGATCGCGAATGGCACTTCAGCTGAACCCAGCAATCCGGACTCGGCCGCCGGAATAAGCCGGGTGCCCTCCGTCCACAGGATCGAAGCCAGCGCGAATGAGGCGCCGAAGGTGGCTAGAAGCACAGCGTCCCTGGCCGAGACAGCCAGCGGATCGGCGACGAACCAGCCGAGCACGAACAGAAGGAATGCCGACACCGCACCCGCCCACACCACCGGCGTGTCGCGGAAGGCGCGCACCATGATCATGTAGAGCGCGCTGCCGATCGTCATCAGCAGCGCCAGCCCGTCGCCGAACAAATGGCCGGTGCCGAAGCCGGACCAGACCATGATTGCCACACCGCATAGTGACACAGCAGCGGCCGCAAGCGTCTGCAGCCGGAACGGCTCGCGGACCAACAGGAGGGCCAGCAGCGCGGTGACGAACGGGGCCGTGGCATAGATGATCGCGACATTGGCGACAAACGTGAACTTGAACGCCGAGATAAAGGCGATGCTCGCGAGCGCGCCCTCGATCGCCAGCAGCCAGCCTCGCCAGCCGAGCCGCAAGCTGTCGCGACCGCCGGAGCGCTGGCGGCGCCATAGGACATAGAGACTGATCAGGATCGAGCCGACGAAGCCGCGCCAGCAGGTAATGGTCAGCGGGTCGGCATGGATCGATTTGGTCAGCACGCCGGTGAGGCCGAAAACGGCCGCCGATGCCGAGACCAGGATGATGCCGAGGGTACGCTCGCGGGCGCTTTCCACTGTGCATGGCATGTCCAGCGATCCCATCATCTCACCAGCCTACGCTGCCCTTCTTGACACCATAGCGTCAGCTTGAGGCGTCCTGCATCGAAAACAGCAGGTAGGCAGCCCCGATGAACAGGATTCCGGCAAGAACCCGTTCGCGGGTTTCCACGATGGCGATATCGGCCATATGTCCGGCGGCCTTACGAATGTGTTGCGAGAGACGGTGTGAAGGCGTTGGATGCTCCCCGTATCGTCAGGCTATACAGGCGAAACCCTGCCAAGCGCTACGCCAGTGGAGACTTGCGTTTGGGCAGACGGCATCGCCGTTAAGCAGCGAAGCCAGGCAACTATGGGAGAGAAACGAAATGGACGCGATCGCATTGAAGGCCATGCAGGCGCCGCTGAAGGTGGCCTATCGCGACGACGCCTCGCGCGCGCTGATTACTCTCCGCGCCAAAGGCTCGATCGACGACCAATCGATCGCCTGCAAGGTCGAGACAGGCAGGGCGATCGCCATTGCCGGGCTGCATCCGGCGACCGGCGGCACCGGGCTCGAACTCTGCTCCGGCGACATGCTGCTGGAGGCACTGGTGGCTTGCGCCGGCGTCACGCTGAAGGCGGTAGCGACGGCGCTGGAATTCAAGCTTGGGGCCGCCACGGTGGAAGCCGAAGCCGACCTAGACTTTCGCGGCACGCTTGGCGTGGCAAAGGATGCGCCGGTTGGCTTCCGCGCCATCCGGCTGACATTTGGCCTCGACACCGACGAGCCGCAGGAGCGCATCGATGCGCTGCTCAAGCTGACCGAGCGCTACTGCGTCGTGTTCCAGACCATCAGCCAGAAGCCGGAGCTGACGGTAAGCGCGCGACGCTGACGATCTCCCCCTCGAGGGGGAGATGTCGCCGAAGGCGACAGAGGGGGTTGTCTCGCGTGAACCGCCAACCGTTGCAGCAGGCCGAGCCCGGTCGGACCAACCCCCTCTGGCCTGTCGGCCATCTCCCCCTCAAGGGGGGAGATCACGCTGTCCTACTGCGCCGACGGCTCCTCGGCGTCGCCCTCGTCGGCGAAGGGCGAGGCGCTCGGCACGCACTGCACCGACCAGCCGGCCGGCGTCGGTTGCTTCTGGTATTCGGTTATGGCGAAGGCGCACTGTTCGCGGGTGTCGAATGTGCTGGGCAGCACGACCATGCCGCCTTGCGGGCCGGCGATCACCAGATACCAGACTAACGCTACGCTCGGTGCCGCCATGAGTATTTCCTCGCTCTGCTTGTTTTGGGAGTCGCACGATCCTAGCAACTCCGGCCCAGCGGCGAAAGCTGGGCCAAAGCGCGGCGTTAAGCCACGGCATCACAGCCACGTGACGTCGGGTCGTTTTGGTTCAGTTCACCGCAAAACAATAGAACAGGCCGTCGCCGCCGGTGCCCTTCAGCGCTTCCTGGCTGCAGCCACCGCGTGACGCATGCGAGGAATTCCACGATTTGGCGGCTGCCGAATCATCGAGGCCGGTACGATCGTGATGACCCATCATCGCCACACCTTCTGCTCCGCTCAGCGTCCAGTCGCCGCAGGTCTGGTCGGCTATTTTCGTGCCATCCGGCTTGGAGCCGGTCAACACGTCGTGCCGGTTGGGCGTGTCGCCGCGGCCGTTGACCATTTGGCCCTTTTCGTCGAGTGCCGTCTGTCTGCGACGACGCGGCGCCGATTACTGCAAGCAGCGCGGCGGCAGTCAAGAGAAGCAGCCTCCGCATATGGTCCTCCGTTTCTCGAATTGTGGCACCCGAACAACGTTGGTGCCGGCGCAATTCTTCCGGCAAAATGCGATATGTGGCTACTCCGGCTGCCGGTAGGCGACAAAGCGATTGTGCTTGGCCTGGAAGATCAGCCCGGTCTCCTTGAGCGTAGGGCTGGCCAGCGGCACGATACGCTTGGCGATCTCCGAAGGGTGCGGCAGTGTTTCAGGATCCTCGCCGGGTACGGCCTGCGCCCGCATCGCGGTGCGCGTTGCCCCGGGATCGGCGGCATTGACCCTGAGCGGCAGGTTTTCGGTCTCATGCGCCCATGAACGCGTCATGGCCTCGACCGCCGCCTTCGACGCCGCATAAGGCGCCCAGAAGGCGCGTGCGGAGTGGGCAAGGCTGGAGCTCAGCACGATAGCACGGCCGGCATCGGAAAGCCTGAGCAGCGGGTCGACCGAGCGGATCAGCCGCCATGTTGCGGTGACGTTGATGGTCATCACCTTCTCGAAGGTCTTGGCCTCGACATGGCCGATCGGGGCGATGACGCCGAGCACAGCGGCGTTGGCGACCAGTATGTCGAGCTTGCCCCAGCGCTCGTGGATGGCGCCGCCCAGCCGGTCGATCCCCGCCATGTCGGCAAGATCGAGCGGTACCAGCGTCGCCTGTCCGCCACCTGCCTTGATCTGGTCGTCGAGTTCTTCCAACCCGCCGACGGTGCGAGCAACCGCAATCACATGCGCACCGGCCGCGGCAAGCTCCCTGGCGACGAAATAGCCGATACCGCGCGAGGCGCCGGTGACGACCGCAACGCGGCCGGAGAGATCGAGGGGAGGGGTCATGAGCTATTCTTGGGTTGCTGGTCTAAGAACGACAGCTGAATGAAGGCAATCAATTGTTTGGCGGAATTCTCGTCAAGAGGGGCAAAAACCGTTGCATCACCACCAATGGCTTTGACGACGACATACTTGTCCTGAGTCTCCCTCGCCTCTCTAGCTTGGCAAAAAAGAAATCCATTACCGAGAGGCGTATCGATATCGACCTCAGATCTAATCTGATCTTTGAGCAAGGATTTTGCAAATGAGAGTGAATCCTTGAGGGCTTGCCATAAGCCTCGTCGAGCGCTCATGTCTTACCCCCGTCCGGATCGGAATTCTAAGACCCGCCCGCCGCCAGTAGCGACAGCGTGCGCACATTGTCGGAGCCTTCGAAGTCGGCAAGCCGGGTCGGATACTGGCCGGTGAAGCAGGCGTCGCAGAATTGCGGCTGCTCGTTGTCGCGGCCGGCCTCGCCGACGGCGCGGTAGAGCCCGTCGATCGACAGGAAGCCGAGCGAATCGACGCGGATGAACTCGGCCATCTCCTCCACCGACATGCGCGACGCCAGCAGCTTCGACTTTTCCGGTGTGTCGACGCCGTAAAAGCAGGAGGCGCGCGTCGGCGGCGAAGCGATGCGCATATGCACTTCCTTGGCGCCGGCATCGCGCACCATCTGGACGATCTTCTGGCTGGTGGTGCCGCGCACGATCGAATCGTCGACCAGCACCACGCGCTTGCCTTCGATCATGCGGCGGTTGGCGTTGTGCTTGAGCTTGACACCCATGTGGCGGATCGAATCGCCGGGCTGGATGAAGGTGCGGCCAACATAGTGATTGCGGATGATGCCGAGCTCGAACGGAATGCCCGCGGCCTGCGAAAAGCCGATCGCCGCCGGCGTGCCCGAATCCGGCACCGGCACGACGATGTCGGCCTCGACCGGACTTTCCTGCGCCAGCTCGGCGCCGATGCGCTTGCGCACTTCATAGACGTTGCGGCCTTCGACCGACGAATCCGGCCGCGCGAAATAGACATATTCGAAGATGCAGAAGCGGGTCTTCTGCGGCTCGAACGGGAACAGGCTTTCGATGCCCTTGCTGGTGACGACGACCATTTCGCCGGGCTTCAGGTCGCGCACGAAACGCGCACCGATAATATCGAGCGCGCAGGTCTCGGAGGCGAGAATCCAGGCGCCGTCGAGATCGCCGAGCACCAGCGGGCGGATGCCGAGCGGGTCGCGGCACCCGATCATCTTCTTGGACGTCATCGCCACCAGCGAGAAGGCGCCTTCGACTTGGCGCACCGCATCGATGAAGCGCGAATTCAGGTCGCGCTCCTTGCTGGTGGCAACCAGGTGCAGGAGCGTTTCGGTGTCGGAGGTGGAAGAGAAGATGGCGCCTTGCTTCTGCAGGGCGCGCTGAACGGTCATGGCGTTGGTGAGATTGCCGTTATGGGCGACGGCAAAGCCGCCATCGGCAAGTTCGGCAAAGAAAGGCTGGATATTGCGCAGACCGGCGCCGCCGGTGGTGGCATAGCGTGTGTGGCCGATGGCACGGTTGCCTTGCAGGCTGTCGATGACACGCTGCTTAGTAAAGGTGTCGCCGATCAGGCCGACATGGCGCTCGACATGGAATTGGGTGCCGTCATAGGAAACGATGCCGGCCGCTTCCTGGCCTCGATGCTGCAACGCATGCAGACCGAGCGTTACGATGGCTGCGGCGTCCTGCCGGCCGAAAATGCCGAACACGCCGCATTCGTCGTGGAAATGGTCGTCGGCTTCGGCGGAAAGCACGTCGTCTGCGTCTGCCACTGAGGCTGCCATTGGGGCTCAAGCTCCGCTAAAGTCGCCATATAAGGTCATAGCGCATCGAAAGCAACGCACGTCGTGCGGCGTTCACATGATCGACAGTCTTGAGCCTGGCAAGTCTGTCGAAATCAGTTTGCCGGCGCCGGGTTTGCAGGTGCCGGCGTCGCGGGCGCATTGTCGGCCGGCGGCGCATCGCTGTCGTCGGGTGCCGGAGCAGTGGTGTCGTCGCCGGCGGCAGGGGCTTCCGCTGCAGGCGCGTCGGGGGCCAGAGGCGTCTCGGTGGCCGGCTGATTCGGATTGAGCTTGTTGAGGATGGCGTTTTCCGGATCCTCGGGCAGCAGGCTTTCGAGCTTGGCGCCGATCGATTCGAGCAACGGCTTTGACTTGGCGTTGGCAATCCAGCCTGGAGCCTTGGCGCCGGCCAGCCAATTGAAGAAAAGCAGCGCGACAGCGACGACCAGGATGCCGCGCGCCGCGCCATAGAGGAAGCCAAGTGTACGATCGAGCGCGCCGATCCTGGAATCGATGATCCAGTCGGCGAGCTTCATGGTGATGACCGAAACGACGATCAGCGCGACAATGAAGACGATACCGGCGGCCGCCGCCATGGCGGCCTTTTCATTGTCGACATAGGGCTGAATGTAAGGCAGCACCGGCTTGTAGAAGAAGAAGGCGGCGGCCGCGGCGGCTGCCCAGGAGATGATCGACAGGATCTCGCGCGAAAAGCCGCGAACCATTGCGAGCATCGCCGAGACCAGGGTGAAGCCGACGAGTATTCCGTCAAGCAGCGTAATCGGCATGTTTTTCGCCCCACTCCGATCTCTTTTTCACGACTCGACGAGCCGCATCACTCTTGCTCGTCGGCGCGGCTGCGCCGAGAGCCGGCTATGCGCGCCACGAGATCGGCAAGCTCGGTGGGCTGGAAAGCGCCGGCTCCGATCCCCCCGACCCCATTGCCGCCAACAAGTTCCTCGCTGCCCAAGGGCAGAACCGCGCGTCCGAAACCCAGCTTTTCGGCTTCCTTGAGGCGCTGCTGCGCATGCGCAACCGGCCTCACCGCACCCGAAAGGCTGATTTCGCCGAAATAGACGCAATCGGCGGGAAGGGCAAGACCGGTGAGCGAGGAAACCAGTGCCGCCGCCACTGCCAGGTCGGCCGCCGGCTCCGAAATGCGGTAGCCGCCGGCAACGTTGAGATAGACGTCGTGCGTGCCGAAACGGACGCCGCAATGGGCTTCCAGAACCGCCAGGATCATCGACAGCCGGGCACCGTCCCAGCCGACGACGGCGCGGCGCGGTGTGCCCAGCGTCGATGGCGCCACCAGCGCCTGGATCTCGACCAGCACCGGCCGTGTGCCTTCCATGCCGGCGAAAACCGCGGCACCCGGCGACTTCGCATGGCGCTCACCGAGGAAAAGCTCGGACGGGTTGGCGACTTCCCGCAAGCCCTTGTCCGACATTTCGAAGACGCCGATCTCATCGGTTGGCCCGAAGCGATTCTTGACCGTGCGCAGGATGCGGTAGTGGTGGCCGCCTTCGCCCTCGAAATAGAGCACCGCGTCGACCATGTGCTCGACGACGCGCGGTCCGGCGATCTGGCCCTCCTTGGTGACGTGGCCGACCAGAACGATCGCCGCCCCTGTGGATTTTGCGTAGCGGATCATCGCCTGGGCGGCGGCACGCACCTGGGTCACCGTGCCGGGCGCCGAATCGGCCATATCGGTCCACAGCGTCTGGATCGAATCGAGAATGACCAGATCCGGCCGCTTGCCATCGGCGATGGTGGCGAGGATGTCCTCGACATTGGTCTCGGCGGCGAGCTCGACCGGGGTGTCGGCGACGCCGAGCCGCTGGGCGCGCAGCCTGATCTGGGCGACGGCTTCTTCGCCCGAGACATAGACGATGCGGTGGCCCTTTGCTGCCAGTGCGGCGGCGGCCTGGGTGAGCAGCGTCGACTTGCCGATGCCGGGATCGCCGCCGACCAGCAGCGCCGAGCCGCGCACGAAGCCGCCGCCGGTGGCGCGGTCGAGTTCGCCGATGCCGGAGACGATGCGCGGCGCGTCCTCGATGTCGCCGGAGAGGCTGGTCAGCACCACCGCGCGGCCCTTGCGTGCATTGCGCGTATTGGCCGGGCCGGAACCTATGCCGCCTGACGTGCCTTCCTCGACCAGCGTGTTCCACTCGCCGCAGGCATCGCATTTGCCGGCCCAGCGCTGATGCACCGATCCGCAATTCTGACAGATGAACTGGATACGGGACTTGGCCATCAGTTTATTGGTTCCAAGAGGTATTTGGAACGATCCCAGTAAATCGGCAAAGCATTTTCGACTGTATCGAAATGAGTGCGGCGCTGGCCGTTGCTCTGAGCCCAATTGTCGTATGCCGACCAACATGCATAGATGAACAAATTTACCGCCAAATCATTGTCTCGCCTGACTTCTTCATGCAGCGTTTCGAACAATCGCCTGAGCGCTAACGAGAGGCGGCGGTCCTGAAGCCGATGCATGAGAAGGAATGCACACCCGATCGCAGCGACAGACGTACTCTGCCGAGAGTCCCCTGACCAAAGTGCCAAAAGGCCCAGAAGATCATCGATGTCGCGAGTCGTTCCCAGCTTCCAAATCCGATAGAGGCCGGTCACTGCCGCGCTTCGCGTATAGTCTTCGACATGCTTGGCAAGGAATTTCCTCACCAATTCAACGTTCTCGGGCGTCGGTTCGCTCGAGTAGCAGAACACCAGCAAACCGGCGTGCGATTCCGTGCGAGAAATTGACCCGGCAGATCTCAAATATTCAGTGAGTTGCGCGCGTTCATCCTCGGAGATGTCATACTCTTCGAATTTTATCCTTTGGTAGATATCGCTAAAGTCCAATCGGCTGCTCCGCGACAATGCCTACTCGAACCGATCCGGCAAATGATGCTCTTCCGCAAGGTCCGAGAAGCGGGTGAATTCGCCCTGGAAGGCGAGGCTGACCGATCCCGTTGGGCCGTGGCGCTGTTTGGCGACGATGACCTCGGCCTTACCGCGCATCTCGTTCATCTCGTGTTCCCATTTGATGTATTCGTCGGTGCCCGGCTTCGGCTCGCGGTTCTTCAGATAATATTCCTCGCGGTAGACGAACAGCACCACGTCGGCGTCCTGCTCGATGGAGCCCGATTCGCGCAGATCCGAAAGCTGCGGGCGCTTGTCGTCGCGGCTCTCGACCTGGCGCGACAGCTGCGACAGCGCGATGATCGGCACCGCCAGCTCCTTGGCTAGTGCCTTGAGGCCGGTGGTGATCTCGGTGATTTCCTGGACGCGGTTTTGCGAGGATTTTGCGCTCGATCCCTGCATCAGCTGGATATAGTCGATAACGATGACGTCGAGGCCGCGCTGGCGCTTCAGGCGACGCGCGCGGGCCGACAGCTGAGCGATGGAAATGCCGCCGGTCTGGTCGATGAACAGCGGGATTTTCTGCATTGTCTGCGAGCAGGCGACCAGCTTTTCGAAATCCATCTCGCTGATCTCGCCGCGCCGGATTTTCGACGACGGGATTTCCGTCTGTTCGGAAATAATGCGGGTGGCCAGCTGTTCGGATGACATTTCGAGCGAAAAGAAGCCGACGACGCCGCCATTGGCCGCCTTGAACGAGCCGTCCGCCTGCTGCGCCGGGACATAGGCCTCGGCGATGTTGAAGGCGATATTGGTGGCGAGCGAGGTCTTGCCCATGCCGGGGCGGCCGGCAATGATGATCAGGTCGGACGACTGCAGGCCGCCCATGCGGCGGTCGAGATCGCGCAAGCCGGTAGCAACGCCCGACAAATGCCCGTCGCGCATATAAGCCGCATTGGCCATGTCGACGGCGGTCTTGACGGCATCGGTGAAGCTCTCGAAGCCGCCATCGTAGCGGCCGGTTTCGGCCAATTCGAACAGGCGCCGCTCGGCATCCTCGATCTGGTCGGAGGGCGACATGTCGACCGGCGCGTCATAGGCGATGTTGACCATATCCTCGCCGACAGTGATTAGCGCGCGCCGCGTCGCCAGATCGTAGATGGCGCGGCCATAGTCGGTGGCGTTGACGACGGTGACGGCCTCGACCGCCAACCGCACGACATATTGCGCCACCGTCATGTCGCCGACCTTCTCATCGGCCGGCAGGAAGGTCTTCAGCGTGATCGGCGTCGCGATCTTGCCCATGCGGATGAGCTCGGCCGCGACCTCGAAGATCTTTCTATGCAGCGGCTCGTAGAAATGGCCGGGCTTCAGGAAGTCGGAGACGCGGTAGAAGGCATCGTTGTTGACCAGTATGGCGCCGAGCAGCGCCTGCTCGGCCTCGATATTGTTCGGCGCCTCGCGATAGAGCGGTGTTTCCGCCACGCCGAATTTTCGTGCTGCCTCTGCCATGATGTCCCCGGTCCTGATCCCCGTCTTTCGATATCAGAACGAGACAAGTCGGTGATGACTTATCTGCATCAGTCCCCAACCAACCAACTTTGATGCCCACGATTCACAGCCAGGTTCTTTCGGTGGAAAGAATCTCGATTGACTCGAATCAAGATGGCGAGCCTAGCCGTTCTCAGGCGAGAACAAAACAGGAAAATAGCTGCCGGTCATTCCGGCAAGGCATCACCCCAATCCAGTCGCCGCGCGGCCTTGAACGTCTCGCCGTCGCGCTTGGTGAACAGTCGCTCGGCAGCACCCCCATCCTGTTCGCAAAGCTTCAGCAAGACCTTGCCGGAGCCCGACTTCGGCGGTGCGATCACTCGCGCTCGAGGCGGAGCGGCCGGATGGCGGGAGGCCGCGACAAAGATGAATTTCTCGTCCTCCCACGGCACCTCGGCATCCTTGGCCAGCCGGTGCAGGCGCGAGCGGGCGACGCGACGGGCGAAATGGCACCAGTCGGGAGCGACGAGCGGGCAGGGCGCCTCATGCGGACATGGCGCGAGCACATGCGCGCCCGCCTCGATCAGCTGCCGCCGCACGGCAAGAATACGCTGCCAGCCGGCCGGCGTGCCCGGCTCGACCACCAGCAGCGTGTCTGCGGTCAGCTGCCAGAGCCGGTCGACGAGTTTTGCCAGCGATGCCGGCGCGATCTCATCCAGCACATAGGCCGAAGTCACCAGCTCGGCCGGATCCAGATCGACCAGGTCGATGGTGATGTCGCCGGTCCGCCAGGCGGTCCTGGCCGTGATCGAATCCGCGGCAAGTGCTTCGCCGACCCTTCGTACCGCGGCGCCGGCCTCGAGTAGCACCGCCTGTTCGAGATCCGGCCAAAGATTGATTGTGGCCCAAAGCACCGTGCCAGGGCCGGCGCCGACATCGAGCAAGGTCTTCGGAGCATAGTCGGGCCGAGACTCGCCCACCGCATCGAGGCTGGCGCGAACGGCCGCATAGGTCGCCGGTAGCCGCGTTGCCAGATAGGCCTTCACCGCCATGTCTTCGGCCATGTGCAGGCGACCGTCGCGCAACTCTGCGCGGTAGCGGTCCGACAGCGTCTTTGCCGCTTGCTTAAGCATCGGCAACGGCACCTGTTCGAGAAGGCGGTCGACGCCTTGTCTAAGCGGGACGGGCAGTTCCATCGCTTACGCCGCCCGAGGTGCGAGCACGATGACCGAGGCGCCAACGATGCAGATCGCGGCACCGGCAAGGTCCCAGCGGTCTGGGCGCACGCTTTCCGCCAGCCACAGCCAGACCAGCGAGGCGGCAATGTAGATGCCGCCATAGGCGGCATAGGCACGACCGGCCGCACTGGCGTCGACCAGCGCCAGCAGCCACGCAAATAGCACCAGCGAGACGAGACCGGGCGCCAACCACAGCGGCGACTTGTCCAGCCGCCACCACGCCCAGAACGAAAAGCAGCCGGCGATCTCGGCAAGTGCGGCGGCGACGTAGAGGAGGTAGGTCATGAAAAAAGGTCCCGCGTTGACGAGACCTTTTTCAGCGTGCCGGCCGGCAATGGCAAGCGGCAATGGTGCAATCGCAGGCAGTCTACTCCGGATCCGCCACCTTGCGGCGGCGAGTGGGCTTGGCCGCAGAAGCCTTTTCACGACGTCCAAGATCGCGCATCTCCAGCGCCTTCTCGCAACTGGCCATGTAGTCGCGCGTCATCGGCAGCGTGTCGTTCTTCTTGGCAATCTGGATTTGGAAAATCACCAGATCCTGCCAGCGGAAAGCGGCTTCCGAGGCGGCAAGATAGAACTCCCACATGCGGCAGAAGCGCTCGTCATAAATCGCCTTGGCCTTGTCGCGGTTGGCGGCGAAGCGCTCGCCCCAATGCTTTAGCGTCTCCGCATAATGCAGCCGCAGGACCTCGATATCGGTGACGACGAGCCCCGATTTCTCGATGGCCGGCATCACTTCGGAGAGTGACGGGATGTAGCCGCCCGGGAAGATGTACTTGCGGATGAAGGCGCTGGTTGCCCACGGCACGCCGGAGCGGCCGATCGTGTGCAGCAGCATGACGCCGTCCGGCTTCAGCAGCGTCGCCGACTTGTCGAAGAAGGTGCGGAAATGATTGACCCCGACATGCTCGAACATGCCGACCGAGACGATGCGGTCGAAACGCTCATTGAGCTCGCGATAGTCCTTGATGTCGAAATGCACCCGGTTTTGCAGGCCTTGCGCATGGGCGCGGTCGGTGGCGACGCCGTGCTGCTCGGTCGACAGCGTCACGCCTTGCACGTCGACGTCGAACGCCTTGGCTAGATAGAGCCCAAGCCCACCCCAGCCGGAGCCGATATCAAGAACCGTCTGGCCGGCCTTCAGCCTGAGCTTGGCGGCGATATGGCGCTTCTTGGCCGCTTGTGCCTCGTCGAGCGTCATGTCCGGCTGCTCGAAATAGGCGCAGGAATATTGCATGTCCTCATCGAGGAAGAGGCGGTAGAGGTCGCCCGACAGATCGTAATGGCGCTGCACGTTGCGGCGCGCCCGCGACGCCGTGTTGATCTGCTGCAGGCGCCGGAAGGCGTGGCGCAGACCTTCGATCGCCTTCGACCAGGTGGCATCGATACCGCCGCTGCCCATGTTCTGGAAGGCAATCCGCATCACCCCCAGAACGCCGCCCTCGAGAATGTCGAGTTCACCGTCCATGTAGGCTTCCGGCACCGCCAGCATCGGATCGAAGGTTATTGCGCGCTCGGCATGCCTTGTCTTGATGTGCATGTGCACCGGCTCGCCGCTGCCGTCACCGAAAGTCACCATCGAGCCTTGCGGCCCTGTCACCTTGAGATTGCCTATGCGGACCAGGCGGTCGAGAACGCGTTTCAGCAGAATATTCATGACCAATTGTCCCCTCTCGGCCAGACATGCTGTCCTATTCTGCATCAAGATATAGGGGTTCGAAAAGTTCCATTTGGCATAAAAATGCCCGGGTACGAGGCCCGGGCATTGGTCCAGAATAGCGATTAGCCGGCGAATGCCGACGAATGACGATCAGCCGTTGTCTTCGCCGCCTTCGAACTCCGCATTCGGATCGAAGAAGTTTTCCGGCCGCGCATTATCGTTGATGTCCTCGCCGTAGATGGCTTCGGCGGTGGTCAGTGTTTCGCCCTTGGCCTGGCGCTCGGCTTCGTCGGCCGTGCGGGCAATGTTGAGCGTGATGGTAACCTCGACTTCCGGGTGCAGCGCGATCGCCACATTGGTGACGCCGATGGTCTTGATTGGCTGGTTGAGCAGGATCTGGTTGCGGTTGACCGAAAAACCTTCCGCCGTCACCAGCTCGGCGATGTCGCGCGTCGAGACCGAACCATAAAGCTGACCGGTTTCGCCGGCCGAGCGCACGGCGATGAAGCTCTTGCCGTCGAGCTTTTCTGCAATCTGCGCGGCTTCGGACTTGCGCTCCAGGTTGCGGGCTTCGAGCTGGGCCCGCTGTCCCTCGAACTTCTTCTTGTTAGCTTCGTTGGCGCGCAGCGCCTTGCCTTGCGGCAGCAGGAAATTGCGGGCGAACCCGTCCTTGACCTTGACGGTATCGCCCATCTGGCCGAGGCGGGAAACGCGTTCGAGAAGAATGACTTCCATGGTTTTGTTCCTTCGCTTGGGCGCTATCCTCAGGATCGGCGCCGAATTGTCTGGAACAGGTCAGGAAGCTGGGGCGTCATCGCCTGTGTCGCTGTCCTGCCTGTCGCGGCAGTTAGGATCTCTTGTCGAAATCCAACCCGGGATTTAGTGTTCGATCCGGCTACGCCCGTCGTGGCCGGTGAAAAAGCGGGCGGCGAACCGCCCGCCTGAAGTGTTAGCGGACCACGTAGGGCAGCAGGCCGAGGAAGCGGGCGCGCTTGATCGCCTTGGCGAGTTCGCGCTGCTTCTTCTGGCTGACGGCGGTGATACGCGATGGCACGATCTTGCCGCGCTCGGAGATGTAGCGCTGCAGAAGCCGCACGTCCTTGTAGTCGATCTTCGGCGCGTTGGCGCCGGAGAACGGGCAAGTCTTGCGGCGACGGTGGAAGGGGCGCCGGGTTGGGATCTGGTTGATGTCGACCATTATTCTGCGGCTCCTTCAAAGCCTTCGCGCGGACGGCGCGGGCCACGATCGGCACCGCCATCGCCGAAGCTGCGCGGCGGACGATCACCACGGTCACCGCGATCGCGGTCGCCGAATGAGCGCGGGCCACGATCGCCACGGTCGCGGTCGCCGAAGCCGCCGCGTTCCGAGCGCTCTTCGCGCTTCTGCATCATTGCCGACGGACCTTCCTCATGCGCATCGACCTTGATGGTCAGGAAACGCAGTACGTCCTCGGACAGACCCATCTGACGCTCCATTTCGTTGAGCGCGGCCGGCGGGCAGGTGATGTCCATGAGTGTATAGTATGCCTTCCGGTTCTTGTTGACCCGGTAGGTGAGGGACTTCAGTCCCCAGTTCTCGACCCGGCCGACGGACCCGCCATTCGCGGTGATGACGCCCTTGTACTGTTCGACAAGCGCATCGACCTGCTGCTGCGAGAGGTCCTGCCGGGCAAGAAACACATGTTCGTATAGAGCCATAGTATTCGTGCCTTTCTTCGTTTCTCTCCCGGTTCCCGGCGGCAAAAGCCTCTGCAACTTCTCTGACCCGCAATCCTTGCGAAGGCGGGGAAGAAAGGAGCATGACGAGACGGTCGAGAGCGGAGACACGGGAGGCGGAAGCGCTTCTGGCTTCACGCGAAGGTTTCGAAAAACCTCCGGCCCTCCGTTCAGCCCCCAGCAAGGACCGGCAGATTGCGGGCGTCTATACAGGAATTTGACCGCAAAGCAAGGCCAAACGACAGGGCAAACGGCCCTACCGTCCCAGAGCGCCACGGGCCTCGACGGCAAGGCTTACGGATTTCCTGAAACCGGACCTTAACCACCATGCGAAGTTCCAGCACCGGCGGGCGTGGCGGCAACCCGTCGTTCATCATGCGGATGCAAAAGCAAACAGTCTGTGCGAGGTCGGCAGCAAGGCGGTTTTGGGGACAAAAATGCTTTTCGACAAATTCTGCCGTTCGAAGAGCGGCAACTTTGCCCTGATGCTGGCGTTCGGGCTGCCTGCGGTTCTGACCGCCGTCGCCTTTGCCGTGGACGTGTCCACCTTGATGAGGGCCAAGGTCAGCTTGCAGAACGCGCTCGATGCCGCGAACCTTGCATCTTCGCATCTCGGCGACATCGAGGCTTCGCGCAAGGACGTCTTCGACCGCTACTTCCAGACCAATGTCGCCGGCCACAGCGAGTTGAGGAACGCCGAAGCGACGCTTACCGTGGAAAGGGGCCTCAATTACATCCAGACAAAGGCTGTCGCCATGGCGGACGTCAATTTGAACTTCGCCTTCCTGTTCGGCAACGACAAGCGCATCACCGTCGATGCCGGCGCCGTCGAATCGACCAATCAGCTCGAAGTCGTGCTAGTGCTCGACAATACCGGGTCGATGGCCAGCAACGATCGCATCGGCGCATTGCGGACGGCGGCGACGGCCCTGATCGATATGCTCGAAGCGGCGAAGTCGCCGACGCGCAGCGTACGTGTCGCGGTGGTGCCGTTCGTCACCGCCGTCAACGTCAAGGGCGAGGACTACGATCCGGCCTGGATCGACATGGCCGGCAAATCGCCGAACAATGGCGCCAATTTCCCCTTGGTCGGCGGCAAGCGCGTCAACCATATGGACCTGTTCAAGCAATTGGGCGTCGAATGGAGAGGCTGCGTCGAAAGCGCGGCCCGGAACCAACAATGTTTCCGACATTTCGCCCGACCAAAACAAACCGGACACCCTGTTCGTACCCTATTTCGCGCCGGACGATCCAGGTAACGCTAAAAATCCAACCAGCTCCTACGGCAATTCAGCGACCGGCTACAACAATTCCTATCTCGACGATACCGTTGTCACCGTGCTTCCCGGCCTCACCAGCGACATGGCGAAGTACAGTGTTTCGACGATGAAGCTGATCAACGACAAGAGAGGCCCACTGACTATCGGCCCAAACCGGGCCTGTCCGACGCCGATAGTGCCGCTGACCGATGATTTCGACAAATTGCGGAAGGCCGTCGGTGAGATGATCGAATGGAACGGCTCGGGGACCAATGTTTCGGAAGGCTTGTCATGGGGGATGCGGGTGCTCTCGCCGGAACCGCCTTACAGCGACGGCGCGCCGTTCAGGGCGTCAGGCACGACCAAAACGGTGCTGCTGCTCACCGACGGCGAGAATGTTGTCTATGGCGCGAAGGATACGCCACAGAAATCGGACTATGGCTCCTACGGATTCCTGGCCTCGGGTCGGTTTGGATCCAGCGACCAGACCGCGGCTGCGCGCAATGTCGACGATTGGACAACCAATGTATGCAACACATTGAAGAAGCAGGACGTACAGATATTCACAGTGCTGCTGCAGGCCGACACCGCAGCCAACCGCAAGCTCTACGAGGCCTGCGCATCGTCGCCGTCGGATTATTACCCGACCAACGACGTCAGTCAGCTCGAAAGCGTCTTCCTGAAAATCGGAAGCTCGATTTCGCAGCTGCACTTGACGAACTGAACGACGTCGGCCGCTCTCCCGCAGCCGCTGCTCAACTCGTGTGTGCAGCCACTTTGCCTGTGGTTTCGGGGAAGAAATCGGGCGCCGCATGGCGCTTGCCGAACATCATGTCGTATTGCAGCAGACGGAAGTCGCGGATTGCCGGATCGATCTCTTTCTGACGCGACCAATCGGGGGTGGCGTCGCCCCCGGGTGCCAAAAGCAAATTGCGGTCGATAACGCGGTAGCGCTCTCGCAACTGTCCGAGGAAGCCGGTGTAATAGGGATGGCTGATGCCGGCTGTCTTCAGGATATGGTAGGGCAGGAAGGACGGGCTGACGGCGCCCAGATCCTCGGCCGGGCCGCTGCGATTCGACCAGACGACCAGCGGCGTCTGGTGGTGTAGCAGCATCTGGTCGGCCGCCTCCTTGCGCGGCGCAACATTGTCCTTCAGGAAGCCGGTCTCGACGTAGACCGGCCCAAGCGGCGGCAGATGGTCGCCGAAGAACGCGATGACGGTCGGCCGCTCGCGTTTCTTCGCCCATTCGATCAGCCGCTCGAGGCCGCGGTCCGCGTCGGAAGAGCCTTCGGCATAGCTCAACAGCGATTCACGCGCCCATTGGCTGATCGGCGCCTGCACCTTGTGGGTCGGATTGTTATAGCGATACGGCTCATACGGCCCGTGGTTCTGCAGGCTGACGGCGAAAAAGAAGACCGGCTCGGCGCTGGTATCGGCTTCGTGGATGATCTCGTCGGTCATCGCAGCGTCCGACGCGAGCGGTCCGCGCTTCTGCATGGGCGGCAACGTCTCCTCGGACTTGAAGTCGTTGAAGCCGAAATCGGCATAGACAGCCCCCCGGTTCCAGAACCAGTTAGTGCCGGGATGGATAGCGCGCGCCCGGTAGCCTTGACTTTTCAGGAAGGTCGCCAGCGAGGGAGTCGGTGTCCGCACATATTGCTGGTAGGGAATGCTGCCCGCCGGCAGGAAGGCGTTGGAAAAGCCGGTCAGGGCCTCGAACTCGATGTTGGCCGTCATGCCGCCGAACTCGGGCGAGAACATGTAACCCGTGCGCAGTGCCCGCACATTGGGGATAGGGTCGGGCGTGATGGTGACGCCGGGTAGCTTGGTCGGATCCCAGAAGGATTCGCTCATGACGACGATGATGTCGGGCTTCTCGGCGGGTACCGAAGCCGTCACCTGCGGTTTGCCGATCGCTTCGATCGCCTTGCCGGAATAGCCGGGCGGCGCCGAGACATGCGCCATCGGGACGTTCAGCGCGAAGGCGAGCGCAAAACCGTTCGAGGCATAGTTTTCCTTCTGGTCCCACATGATCGGGATGATCTGCAGCCGGTCGCGTGTCCACGAGAAAGTGGCATAGTCCATGATGGAGACGAAGAAGGCGATCAGCGGCACCGTCAGCGTCAGCCGGGCAAGGCGGCCCTTGTGGCTGAGTGCCGGAACGCGGCGGCGCCATAGCCGCCAGCCATAGACGAGCAGCGACAGCCCGCCGACGATGCCGATCGCCAGGGCAATGGCGGTTCCCGGGCGATCGCGTACCAGAAGCGGCATCAGTGCCACGATCTGCCGGGAATAGAGGAAATCGGTCGGATAGAGCGGATCGCCGAGATACAGCGACTTCTGGTGGCCGACGAACGCCAGCGACAATGTCAGCGGCGCGACGATCATCAGGCTCTGATGACTGCGGCCGAGCACGGCGTCAAGGCCGATGAGGATCAGCGCAAAAATGATGATCGTGGTCCAGCCGGGTTTGAAAGGCTGCAGAAAGAAATCAATGGTGCCGGCAAAGTTGCCGCGCACGATCAGTTCGATGGCAAACACAAGGACGGCCGCAGCCAGCAAGCTGATAAGGCCATAGCGGATGACAGGCCATTTGCGCGCCGGCAGATAGCCGGTCGACGGATCGCCTTCAAGAAACTGGGGCGCCGCCTCGGCTGCGCTCTGCTTGGTCTTTGCCACTTCAATAGTTCCCCGGCCCGCAACAAAAGCGTCACTCGATTGTCATCGAACTGTCACGCAAAGCTTAGCGCCTGCGGCGGAAATAAGAAGAGCCAGCAAACAAATCGTGAGCGGTTTTCATCATGAGTGATCGCCAAAAAGCCTGCCGAAACAGGCACTCGGCCGATATTACGCGATCAAGGTTGGACTTGACTTGGCCGCACGCCTTGCGTCACAGGCAACGTGAACCAGCAGCTGGGAGCCGCCGATGGCCATCGCATTCACCTTTCCGGGGCAGGGCAGCCAGGCTGTCGGCATGGGCAAGGACCTCGCCGATACCTTTGTGGAATCGCGGCGGATCTTCGAGGAAGTTGACGACGCGCTCGGCGAAAACCTATCGAAGCTGATCTGGGAAGGCCCGGAAGAGACGCTGACGCTGACCGCCAACGCCCAGCCGGCGCTGATGGCGGTGTCGCTTGCCGCAATCCGGGCGCTGGAGGCGCGCGGCTTCTCCCTGAACGGCAAGGTCACCTATGTCGCCGGCCACTCGCTCGGCGAATATTCGGCACTTGCGGCCGCAGGTTTCGTTTCGGTCGCCGACGCCGCCCGGCTGTTGCGCATCCGCGGCAACGCCATGCAGGCGGCTGTGCCGGCCGGCGAGGGCGCCATGGCGGCGATCATCGGGCTGGAGCAGGCCGACGTCGAAGCCGCTTGCGCAGAGGCCGCCCAGGGCGCCGCCAAAGATCCCGCACAAGCCTTGGTTTGCCAGATCGCCAATGACAATGGCGGCGGCCAGCTGGTGATCTCCGGCGCCAGGCCAGCGGTCGAACTGGCGGCGAGGCTATGCACGGAGAAGGGCGCCAAGCGGGCGCTGATGCTGCAGGTCTCGGCGCCCTTCCATTCGGCATTGATGAAGCCTGCGGCCGAGATCATGCGGGAGGCGCTGGCCGCCGTGACGAAGAGTGCGCCGGTCGTGCCGCTGGTCTCCAATGTTACGGTGACCCCGACGAGCGATCCCGACGAGATCGCCCGCCGACTCGTCGAACAGGTGATCGGGCGCGTGCGCTGGCGCGAAACGGTGGAGTGGTTCGGCAGCAACGGCGTCGTGACGCTTTACGAAGTGGGCGCCGGTAAGGTGCTGTCGGGGCTGGCCCGCCGCATCAACCGCGACATTGCCACCAGCAGCATCGGATCGGCGGCGGAGGTCGAGACCGCACTTGCCGCCTTGGGTGACCACGTAGCTTGAATTCATCTGTGCTTGCCGCTACATGAATACATGTATCGCAACAAGGTGCGGCATGCCCACATCGATCCGCCTTTCTCCTGAAGTCGAGCAGCGCCTGGATTTTCTCGCGGCCAAGACTGGTCGCAGCAAGGCCTACTATCTGCGCGAGCTCATTGAACGTGGTCTGGAGGACTTGGAGGATTACTACTTGGCTGCCGAAGTCGTTGAGCGGATCAGGCGTGGTGAAGAAGACGTCATGAGAGCCGAGGACTTCTGGCGTGGCCTGGACGCTTGAATACGCCCGCTCGGCGCGAAAATTTGTCGAAAAACTGGATCCGCAGACACGTCACCGTATCCGTGATTTTATTGAAAACCGCATTGCCGTTCTCGACAACCCGCGTGAACTCGGCAAACCGCTGAAGGGCCCGCTCGCAACCTTTTGGAGATATCGCGTCGGGGATTATCGCATCATTTGCGATGTGCAGGATAACCGGCTCGTCATTCTGGTGGTAACCATAGGCCACCGCGGCGACGTTTACAGATAGCCGAACTCACCGGCCCGTATGATTGGCCAGTACGATTTGGGAAGAGGATAAAACATGTTCGAATTGACCGGCCGCAAGGCGCTCGTCACCGGCGCATCGGGAGGTATCGGCGAGGCGATCGCCCGGGTGCTGCACGGCCAGGGCGCCATCGTCGGCCTGCATGGCACACGTATCGAGAAACTGGAGGCGCTGGCCGCCGAACTGGGCGACCGGGTCAAGCTTTTCCCGGCCAATCTTTCCAACCGCGACGACGTCAAGGCGCTCGGCCAGAAGGCGGAGGCCGACCTCGAAGGCGTCGACATCCTCGTCAACAATGCCGGCATCACCAAGGACGGGTTGTTCGTACGCATGGCTGACGCCGACTGGGATAGCGTGCTCGAGGTCAACCTGACCGCCGTGTTCCGGCTGACCCGCGAGCTTACCCATCCGATGATGCGGCGCCGCCATGGCCGCATCATCAACATCACTTCAGTGGTTGGCGTCACCGGCAATCCCGGCCAGACCAACTACTGCGCCTCCAAAGCCGGTATGATCGGCTTTTCCAAATCGCTGGCGCAGGAGATCGCCACCCGCAATATCACCGTCAACTGCGTCGCCCCGGGCTTCATCGAATCGGCGATGACCGCCAAGCTCAACGACAAGCAGAAAGAGGCGATCATGGCGGCGATCCCGACCCGGCGCATGGGCACGGGCGCCGAAGTCGCCTCTGCCGTCGCCTACCTAGCTTCCAACGAGGCAGCCTACGTCACCGGCCAGACCATTCATGTGAATGGCGGCATGGCAATGATCTAACACTTGGGAAAACGCTTCATTCCGTCTTGGATGCACGGGATTTTTCGTGTAATGCCGCCCGCAACCCGGCGGTTCGGGCAAAAACCGGTCCTGTTCCGCTGCGTTTCCGGCAGGACCATCTTTCAGCTTGATTAGCGGCATTCTGCCCGCTAACGAAGACAGACAACCAAAAGACGAGGATGCCCAAATGAGTGACACCGCAGAGCGCGTCAAGAAGATCGTCATCGAGCACCTTGGCGTCGATGCCGAGAAGGTGACGGAGCAGGCGAGCTTCATCGATGATCTGGGCGCGGACAGCCTCGACACGGTCGAACTTGTCATGGCGTTCGAAGAAGAGTTCGGTGTCGAAATCCCGGACGACGCCGCCGAGACCATCCTGACTGTTGGCGATGCGGTGAAATACATCGACAAGGCCTCCGCCTGACGCTATTTGCAGTCATCACCGGGGAGGACCTGCGATGAGGCGTGTCGTCGTCACGGGCCTTGGGCTGCTTTCGCCGTTCGGCATGGGCTTCGAGCACAGCTGGAAGGAGCTTCTGACCGGCCGCAGCGCAGCCAAGCGCATCACCGAATTCGAGGTGGAAGACCTTGCCTGCAAGGTCGCCCACGTCATTCCGCGCGGTGACGGCTCCAATGCCACTTTCAATCCTGAAGCCGTTCTCGAGCCGAAGGAACTGCGCAAGATCGGCGATTTCATCCTGTACGGGATCGCGGCCGCCGACGAGGCACTCAAGGATTCCGGCTGGCAGCCGAAGACGCATGAGGAACAGTGCGCCACCGGCGTGCTGATCGGTTCGGGCATCGGCGGCATCGAAGGCATCGCCGAGAATGCGATGATCCTCAAGGAACGCGGTCCGCGCCGCATCAGCCCATTCTTCATCCCTGGCCAGATCATCAACCTCGTCTCCGGTCAGGTCTCGATCCGGCATGGGCTGAAAGGCCCCAACCATGCCGTCGTCACCGCTTGCTCGACCGGTGCGCACGCCATCGGCGATGCCGCCCGGCTGATCATCTGGGGCGATGCCGACGTTATGGTCGCAGGCGGCGCCGAAGCGCCGGTGACGAGACTGTCGATCGCCGGGTTCGCCGCTTGCCGCGCGCTCTCCACCGAGCGCAACGACGCGCCACAAACGGCCTCACGCCCCTATGATCGCGATCGCGACGGCTTCGTCATGGGCGAGGGCGCCGGCGTTGTCGTGCTCGAGGAGCTCGAACACGCCAAGGCCCGCGGCGCCAAGATCTATGCCGAGGTCACCGGCTACGGTCTGACCGGTGACGCCTATCACATCACCGCGCCTGCCGAAGACGGCGACGGCGCTTTCCGTTGCATGACCGCGGCGCTGAACCGGGCGAAGCTGACGCCGGCCGATGTCGACTACATCAACGCGCACGGCACCTCGACCATGGCCGATACGATCGAACTCGGCGCCGTCGAGCGGCTGGTCGGCAACGCCGCCTCGAAGATATCGATGTCGTCGACCAAATCGTCGATTGGCCACCTGCTGGGCGCGGCTGGCGCTGCCGAGGCGATCTTTTCGATCCTCGCCATTCGCGACAACATCGCGCCGCCGACCATCAATCTTGACAATCCGGAGCGCGAAACGGCGATCGACCTGGTGCCGCACAAGCCGCGGGCCCGGCAGATCGACGTGGCGCTGTCCAACTCCTTCGGCTTCGGTGGCACCAACGCCTCGCTCGTCTTCCAGCGCTACAATGGCTGACCGCTCTGCCGGTTTCCGTCTGCCGTCAATTTTGCCATATTCGCCCCTACTCTGCCCGAGGGGATTCGTCGCAAGATCAAATGGTAGGGCGCTATGAACACAAATCCGGCCGATAACGGGGAATTCGGGCAACGGGCAGCAACGCCCGGCCCGATCGTGCCGAAGACGGCCAGCGAGGCGTTGCGGCCCGAGGCCGGCACGCCGCCGCCGAAGCGCTCGCGTGCCTCGCGCAGCCAGTTCGTCGTGTTCATGAACTTCGTCATCTCTTCGGTGATGCTGATGGTGCTGGCGGCAGGCGTTGCGCTGTATTTCGGCAAGCAGGAGTTCAACGAGCCCGGCCCGTCGGCCAATGGCGACACTTTCCTGGTCAAGCCGAATAGCGGCGTCCAGGAGATCGCCGACCAGCTTGAGCGGCGAGGGCTGATCAGCGACGCCCGCATTTTCCGCCTTGGCGTGCGCGCCTTCGGCAATGATTCCGCCCTGAAGGCCGGCGAATACGAGATCAAGCCGCAGGCGTCGATGCACGATATCATGGAACTGCTGAAGAGCGGCAAGTCGGTGATGTATTCGCTGACTATCCCCGAGGGGCTGACGGTCGCGCAGGCGCTGCAACGGATTGCCGAGCAGGACGCGCTGACCGGCGATATGCCGTCGACCACTCCACCTGAGGGCAGCCTCGCCACCGACACGCTGCGTTTCACCCGCGGCGCAACACGCCAGCAGATGGTCGACAAGCTTCTGGCCGACCAGAAGAAGCTGGTCGACGAGGTCTGGCAGCGCCGAGCGCCGGATTTGCCGATCGCCAACGTTGAGGATTTTGTCACCCTAGCCTCTATCGTCGAGAAGGAGACCGGCAAGGGCGATGAACGCTCGCGCGTAGCCGCCGTCTTCCTCAACCGGCTGGCCAAGGGTATGCGGCTGCAGTCGGACCCGACCATCATCTACGGCCTGTTCGGCGGCAAGGGCAAACCCATCGACCGCCCGATCTATCAGTCGGACATCCAGAAGCCGACGCCCTACAACACCTATCTGATCAACGGCTTACCGCCGACGCCGATCGCCAATCCCGGCCGTGCGGCGCTGGAGGCAGTCGCTAATCCGTCGAAGACCAGCGATCTCTACTTCGTCGCCGACGGCACCGGCGGGCACGTCTTTGCCTCGACGCTCGATGAGCATAACGAGAATGTCGCTCGCTACCGGGCACTGCTGAAAAAGCAGGCGCAGGACGCCGCCAAGGCCGGGGCAACCAATACCGGAGCCGACACGCCGGCGGGAGCCATCGTTGACGATGCGGGCGCCACCGCCGCCCAGTAGGGCCGGACGCCATCAGGTTGGCCCTGTGCATGTCCGGGTGGATGTGCAAGGGCTGCTATGGCATTGAAATTCACATGATCCTGTCCGGAGAAAATCGCTCCGGCTTGAGGGGCATTCGGCAAAGGGACGCACGGCTACATGAACTTGCAGAGCATGACCGGTTTTGCGCGCAGTGTCGCCGAACACGACGGCACTTCGATTGCCTGGGAAGCCAAGTCCGTCAACGGCAAAAGCGTCGAGGTCAGGCTGCGGCTGCCGCAAGGTTTCGACCGGCTGGAGCCGGCCGTCCGGCAGACGGTGCAAAAGCGTTTTGCGCGCGGCAATTTCCAGATGACGCTGACCATTGGCCGCGCCGCCGGCGCTCAAGCGCAACCCGTGGTCAACGAGGCTTTCCTGAAGGATCTGGCGGGCTTGGCCAAGCGGCTGCAGGAGCAGTTCGGAGTAGCCCCTGCGGCGGCCGACGGCCTGCTTGCGCTGCGCGGCGTCCTCGACATTCCCGAAACCATCGAAACCGAAGAGGCGCGCAGTGCGCTCGATACCGCAATACTGTCGGCGCTGGAAGCAGCACTGAACGGGCTGCAGCAGGCGCGCCAGGGCGAAGGTGCGGCACTTCGTTCCCTGCTGTCCGGCCATATCGATGCCATCGAGGCGCTGACGCTGCGGGCCGAGGCCGATCCATCACGCGAACCGGCCACGATCCGCGAAAGGCTCGCCGAGCAGATCCGCCTGTTGATGGACGCGTCTGCCAACCTGGACGCCAGCCGGCTGCATATGGAAGCGGCGTTCCTGGCCACCAAGGCCGACATACGCGAGGAAATCGACCGGCTGAAGACACACGTGGCGTCGGGGCGGGCACTGCTCGCCGGCGGTGGCGCCATCGGCCGCAAGCTCGATTTCCTGGCACAGGAATTCAACCGCGAATCGAATACGCTGTGTTCCAAGTCGAATGCTGCCGCGGTCACCGCCATCGGGCTGGAACTGAAGGCGGTCGTCGACCAGTTTCGCGAACAGGTCCAGAATCTGGAATGATCCCGATGCCAAGCCACATGACTGCCAAGCCCCATGACCGCTAGGGATGTGGGTTCCCGCATTCGGCGCCGCGGGCTGATGCTGGTCTTGTCGTCGCCGTCAGGCGCCGGCAAGTCGACGATTGCGCGCAATCTGCTGGAGAGCGATTCCAGCCTGGAATTGTCGGTCTCGGTCACCACGCGGCCACGCCGCGGCAGCGAGATCGAGGGCGTCCATTACCACTTCCGTACCATGCGCGAGTTCGAGCGGCTGCGCGATTCCGATGCGCTGCTCGAATGGGCGGAGGTGCACGGCAATTGCTACGCGACGCCGCGCGAGCCGGCTGAACAGGCGCTGGCCGAAGGCCGCGACATGCTGTTCGACATCGACTGGCAAGGCGCTCAGCAACTCAAGGAGAAGATGCGCGCCGACATCGTCTCGATATTCATCCTGCCGCCATCGATGAAGGAATTGAAGGCGCGGCTGAAGCGTCGCGCCGAGGACCAGGAAGCGGTGATCGAGACGCGGCTCAAGAACGCCCGCAACGAGATCGAGCACTGGAAGGAATATGATTTCGTCATAGTCAACGACGATCTCGACCGCGCTTTCGCCGAGGTGCGGGGCATCGTCACGGCCGAACGGCTCAGACGCGATCGCCGGCCGGGCCTGTTCGATTTCGTCTCGGGGCTGCTCGACGAAAAGACGGATTGATCAAGGCGCTGTCCCCGCGACCAGGATCAGATTGCGGCTGAGCGCGGCGTCGCGCAGTTCCAATGCCGCGGCATATTCGGCGGAGCGGTACCAACGCCGCGCCGTGTCCATGTCGGGGAATTCCACGATGATCAGCGGCCCGGGAGACCAGTCGCCTTCCAACCTTTCCACCTCGCCGCCGCGTACCAGATAGCGCCCGCCATGCTGGGCGATGGAGGCAGCCGCGCTGGCGCGATAGGCTTCGATAGCCTCTGCGTCACGGATCGTGACGTCGGAAATGACATAGGCGGCCACTGTTTGTCTCCGGGCAGGGTTTGTCCGGCTATCTATGCCATGAGAGCGGAAATTCCACGCGGACGCTTCCCGGCATCACACCGCGTTGGTCAGGCGAACGAATTCCTCGACGCTGAGCGTCTCCGCACGCCTGGTCGGATCGATGCCGGCGCGGGTGAGCAGTGCCTCGCCGCCGAGGCTTTTCACGCTCTGCCGCAGCATTTTCCGGCGCTGGCCGAATGCCGCTTCGGTGACGCGGCTGAGCCGTTTCACCTCTGCCGGCAAGGGGTTGGCACGCGGCACAAGATGCACCACCGAGGACGTCACCTTGGGTGGCGGCGTGAACGCCTGCGGCGGTACGTCGAAGGCAATCCTCGCCTCCGTCCGCCAGCCGGCCAGCACGCCGAGCCGACCATAGGCCTCGCTGCCGGGGCTGGCTGCAATGCGTTCGGCGACCTCGCGCTGGAACATCAGCGTCATCGATGTGTAGAACGGCGGCCACTCGGTGACGGTCAGCCAGCGGATCAGCAATTCGGTGCCGATATTGTAGGGCAGGTTGGCAACGATTTTCGCCGACCCGCCGCTTCCCGGCACTCCTTTTGCAAGCGCTGCAAAATCAGCTTTCAGCGCATCGCCGGCTACGATCTCGAGCCGACCCGGATAGTGGTTCGCGATCTCGGCCAAGGCCGCCAGGCAGCGCTCGTCGCGCTCGATCGCGACGACCCGCCGGGCGCCGTTGAGGAGCAGGGCACGAGTCAGCCCGCCCGGACCGGGACCGACCTCGATAACCGTAACGTCGCTCAGGTCGCCGGCGGTTCGCGCAATCTTGCTTGTCAGGTTAAGGTCGAGCAGAAAATTCTGGCCCAGCGCCTTTTTCGCCTGCAGCCCATGGCGCTCGATCACCTCGCGCAGTGGCGGCAGGCCGTCTATGCTCATCGGGCTGGGCTCATCAGGCGGGCTCATCGGGTTAAGGCCATCGAATTTGGCTGATTGGGCTCAGGGCCTACGGCCTTTTCCCGGTATCGGCAAGAACGCGAGCGAGTTTCAGCGCTGCAATCAGGCTGCCGGCACGGGCGATGCCCTTGCCGGCGATGTCGAAGGCGGTGCCGTGGTCGGGCGAGGTGCGGACGAAGGGCAGGCCGAGCGTGACGTTGACCGCCTCGTCAAACGCCAGCGCCTTGGCCGGGATCAGCGCCTGGTCGTGATACATACAGAGCGCCACGTCGTAGCCGGCGCGGGCGCGAGCATGAAACAGCGTGTCGGCCGGCAATGGCCCGAAGGCGTCGATCCCTTCCTGCCTCAGCCGGTCGACTGCCGGGCGCACGATCCGCTCGTCTTCGGTGCCCATGGTGCCGCCTTCGCCGGCATGCGGGTTGAGGCCGGCAATGGCGAGCCGCGGCTTGGCAATTCCGAAGCGGTTCGCAAGGTCGGCGGCGGTGATGCGGCCGGTGGCGACGATAAGGTCCGTCGTCAGCTCTTTCGGCACCTCGGCCAGCGCGATGTGGATGGTGACCGGCACGGTGCGCAGGTCCGGTCCGGCAAGCAGCATCACAGGCGTCACTTCGGTGCCGGTGTGAAGCGATGCCAGATGCGCCAGATATTCGGTGTGGCCGGGAAAGCGAAAGCCGGCGTCGTAGAGCGGCTTCTTGGCGATGGGGCAGGTGACGACCGCGGCAGCGCGGCCAGCCAGGCAGTCGGCAACGGCGCGGTCGATCGCCTCGATGATGCCGGCGGCGTTGGCTGGATCCGGGCGGCCGGGACTGTCGACGAAACGGGCAGCAAGCGCCACCACCGGCAGCGCGCGCGAAAACACCCCCGGCGCTAACGCCGGCGTCGTCTCGGCAATCGCGATATCGGTGCCGAGCCTGTGCGCCCGCGCGGCAATCAGTGCCGGATCGGCAAGGAGATAAAAAGACGGAACGCCAGCGCTATCGCGGGCCTGCCAAGCAGCGATGGCGATGTCCGGCCCCACGCCGGACGGATCGCCGACGCTCAACGCCAGCGGAAGCTCTGCGTCAGCCACGGCGCTTCGACTTCAGCGCTCGATTATGCGGGCTTTCTTCCGCAACTCCTCGACATATTTCTTCGAGAGTTCGTCGGCGTTCTTGTCGTTCGAACCTTCACTCTGGAACACCATCTGCGCGGCTTTGTCGTCTGACACTTCGCGCGACGAGCAGATGCCGATGAATTCGACACCGCGGTCGGTTTCGCGCGTCGTGGTGGCGCCGCCGACCTTTGTAGCCTTTATCTGCTCGGCCCAGTCCGCCGGCAATTGGGGCGCCAGCACCCGGCCGAGATCGCGAACGGTGACATCGATCAGGCCCTTGGCGAATTCGCGGGTGGTGTTGCAGCCGTTGAAGCGGGCGCGCATGGCATCGGCTTCGCGTTTGCGCTTGGCCAGCGTCGCGGTTCGCTCGGCGGCCGGCACCACGAAGATGACCTGCTGCAGCATGTACTCTGTGGCGCTCGGTTTGCTGCCGCCTTTTTCGAGCATGCGCTTGACGAGGTCCTGCTCGCTCATTGCGCCGCCACCGTCTCCGGAACGGGAACGCGCGGTCAGCGCCTGGTTCCAGGCCATCTGTGCCCGGATAAACTCCTTGAAATGCTCCTTGGTGACGCCGGATTGCGCCATCGCGCCGTCAAGCTGCTTGAGCGGCATCTTGTTGCTGGTGGCGAAACGCTGATAAGCGGCATCGACCTGCGCGTCGCTGATGCGGATGCCGAGCCGCCGGGCTTCGGCCAGACGCAGCGTCTGGTCGATCATTTCCTGGCCGGCATCGCCCTTTCTGTGCTGCAGGCGCAGGAAAGCGGCCCGATGCTGGATGTCGCCGGTGGTGATCGGTATATTGTTGACGACGTATTTGATCTCGGTGGCGAAAACTGGCCGCGTCACCGCGGTGGTCGAGAACGCCACCAGCAGCGCGAACCCTGCCGAAAAGAGGTATTTCCTCATCGAAAGCATCCCAATTCCATCCCGATTCAGCCGAACCTATCCCAGTTCAGGCCGTCAAAATTCGTGCCTGCTCTATGCGGCGAAACAATGTCGTCCGCCAGCCGCCCCGTTGCCGACCGCTGCCCGTTATTGAATGGTGTCGATGGAGCGTTGCGACGAGCCGAAATCGCCGAGCGTGCGGAACGACAGGTTGAAGCCGACGTTCTGCGATACTTCCTTGGTGTTCAGGTCACGTCTTTCCGAAAACGTCATCAAATAGGTAAAGCACGAATCACTATAGGCAAAGCCGACCCCGTCCTTGACCAGAACGCTCTGCTCCAGATCATATGTGCCGGTGCCAAAGACGCGCCAATTCTCGGCAAGATGTGTCGAGGCGCCGAGCGTAACCTCATGGCGATCGGTCGAGAAGCCATAGAGTGGCTGCGCCTGGATGAAGGCGTATTTGGCGCTCAGCGACACCGGCAGGCCTGAAAAGGCGGCCTTTACCTCAGCGCGGCGGATCTCGAAGCTTTGCTCGTCGAAACGGCCGCTGACCGAGCCGGAAAACCCGCTGGGGCTGTTGAAGCCGACAAGGCCGACATAGTCGGAGGTTGCAGTTTCAAGACCTGAATAGGCGCCGACATTGACCAGGTCCGGCGTGCCGAACGAGTTCTGGCCGCCGAGCTGGTAGGATTGGCCGAACACCGCATTGGTGCCCCAGCCATTGTCATATGCGCCGGAATAGCGCAGCCCGACATTGGCGCGTGTGCCGCCTTCCATGCGGTCATAGCCCGAGAATTTGTCGCGCTCGAACAGCGTCGTGGCGTCGAAGACGAAGCTCTGGGCGTCCTCGTTGGGGACCGCCAGCCCGCCGACATATTGCTCGTTCGGACGCATGAATACCTGCGCCATCGGTTCGAAGACATGGCTGGAACTGGTCATCGAAAACAGCACCGGCCAGCGCATCTCAAGGCCGGCGGTCGCCATGTAGCGGGCAAGCGATGAACGCATATCGTCCTCGACGCCGAGATTGGTCGCCATCTGGTTGACGGCGTCGAGCGAGGCCGAGGAGGCGTTGACGTAGCCGGCGTCGCCGCGCAGCGCCAGGAGCGGTGTCAGCAGCAGCCCGCCATCGGTGGTGAAGGTGCGCTTCCATTCGGCTTCCGCGGTAAGGCGCCCGGATTGACCGTCGATGCCGCGGACGTTGTTGACGGACGAAGGGATGCCCGAATTTGCAAGAGCCGTATCGAGCCTGTCGCGGTCAATGACCCGCGCGTTGACGTCGAACGACAGCTGCCCGCCGGCCACCGGCATGTCGGGGATATAAGCGTAGTCGAGCGAGGGCAGCACCCAGGGCTGCTTGGCGGCGCGTGCAGTCGGATCGCTGGCGAGCGTGTCTTCCTGAACCTCGAAGTGCATGGCGCGCACGTCGAAGTAATTGCGATCGTTGAGCCCCGTCAGGTACACCTCGGAGCGGTGCACGCTATCGTTGAAGCCATCGATGTCGTAGGTGCGCGCGAAATTCTTGTCGCTCTGCAGCAGGATGTCCCAGCCGAAGTCCCAGCGCGGGTTGATGGCGAACTGGCCCTGGGTGCCCATCATGCCGCGGAACCTGTTCGGGTCGCCTTCGGTACCCGAATTCACGTTGTGGCCATTGTCGTCGATGAAGGCGTCGGGATTCTCCTGCCGGATGCCCGCAATCTTCAGGCTGTACTGACCGTTGTTGAAGCGCTGCCTCCACTCGGCCTCACCGAGGAAACCTTGCTTGGTATAGCCGCTGCCAGTGACAGTGAGATCGTAGGTCGGCGAGAGCGCGAAATAATAGGGGACTTTAACACCGACGCCGAGATCGCTCTTGTAGGCGACGCCGGGGATCAGGAAGCCGCTCTTGCGCTTGACCGTTGGGTCGGCGATCTCGAAAGCCGGCAGATAGGCCAGCGGAAAGCCGAAGAACTCGAAATTCGAGTTCTCGAAGCGAACCGTCTTCTTCTCGCCGTTCCAGATGATCTTCCTGGCCTTGATACGCCAGGTCGGCGCTTTGTCGGGCTTGTCCTCGCACGGCTCGCAGGCGGTGTAGACGCCATTGTGGAACGTCGTCAGCACGCCGCCCATGCGCTCCGCGCTTTCGGCGGCGAAATACGCCTTGTCTATGGTCTCGACCCGCAGCGCGTTGACGAAGCCGTCGGCGAAATCGTCAGTGATGTCGGCATGCTGCGAATAAATTTTGGTGCCGTCGCTATTGACGAGTTCGACATTGCCGCTGGCGACGAGGCGTTTGGTGTTGCGGTTGTATTCGACCCGCTGGGCGACGAGACGGTTGCCGCCGTAGTCGATCTGGACGCCGCCGACGGCCGTCACTGTCTGCTTGTCGTTGTCGTAGACCAGCGTATCGGCTGCCAACAGCATCTGCGTGCCGCTCGGAACCTTCGTTGCCAGCTCACTGACGTCCTGGGCGAAAGCCGGAGCAACCGGGGCGGCGCTGGCAAGCAGGCATGCCAAGGCGCTCGCCGCAGAGAGGCGTGCCAAACCGGCGTGCCTATGGCTGCGCAAAACCGCCTCCCTCACTAGCCGTCTTCCTTGTATAGCAGGAATGTCACCCCGAAGAACATAGCCACGACAACCGGGACCCAAGCCGCTACGGCAGTGGGTACGAATCCCGCTACGCCGAATGCCTTGACCAGCACCGAAACGACATAAAGCAGAAAGCCGGCCACGATGCCACCCAGAATCATCGTTGCCGACTGCCCCATCCTCGCAAATCGCATTGATACCGTTGCCGCAATCAGCGTCATCGCGACAAGCAGGAAGGGCAGCGCAATCAGGGAATTGAACTGCATGGCGAAGGCGTTTGCCTTGAGGCCGAAGGAGCGGGCCACTTCGATCTTGCCGGGCAGATCGTAGAAGGGAATGGTCTCAGGGCGCGCCAACCGCTCTTGCACGAATTCCGGCTTGAGATTGGTCGGCAGCCGATCGCTAGGTAACGACTGGATGGTACCGTCCCGGAACACCTTGACGTCCTGCAATTCCCAGTAGCCGTCCCGCAAAAAGGCGCGCGCCGCATCCTTGCGCTCGATGATGTCGCCTTGCGGGCTGAAGCTGAAGAAGACCGCGTCGGCCATCTCCAGGCCTTGATTGAGAATGGCGCGCGCGCCGATGATGGTGTCGCCGGCGTTGGTTTTCTGCCTGATCCAGGGCGCAGCATCGGCCGAGACGCTGTTCGACTTGCCCGAACGGAGCTGGGTCTCGATCTCCTCGGACCAGGAATAGGCGTGCGCGGCTACCGGATTGATGACGCCGACCGACAAGGCTCCAAACAGCAGCGCCCCGATGCAGCACGGCAGCAGGAATTGCCATGCGGAAACCCCGGCGGAACGGGCAATGACCAATTCATATTTGCGGTTGAGCGACACCAACGTCGCCATCGCCGAGAACAGGCCGACGAACGGCACCGTCTGCAGCATGATCATCGGCATCCTGAGCCCCGAAATGGCGAACGCAGTTGCGTAGGTGAAGCCCGGCACGCCGGTCGTGCGGCCGGAAAGCTCGGTGAAATCGATCAGGAACACCAGCGCCAAGAGGCCGATGAAGAACCAGATGGTGATCGTCACATAGCGAAAGAAGAAGTACCGACCCAGAGTCCAGCCCATCAGCCGGCCCCCTGCCCGGATGCGCCACGCCTGGCAAAACGGAGCTTGATGGCGCTCCAGCCGTCACTGAAGCGGCCGGCAAGATTGGTTATCCAATCGGCCCAGGCAACCGGCAGTTCCATGGTCCGGTTGGACACGATGAACCAGATGGCGATCGCCGATGCCACGATCGGGACGCCGTAGACCATATAGGCATATTGCGGCACCTTGTCGGCCTTGCCGGCGGCAAAGAACCCGAGCCAGCGCACGAACAGTGCGATCGCGATTGCCGTGATCAGCGGGTGCACACGCGCCTCGCGATGCGAGCGCGCATCTCCGGCAACGGCGAGCGCGATCAGCGCGAAGACGAGCGAATAGGACCACTCGGAAAAACGCTGGTTGAGCTCGGCCAGGTACCTGTTCGGCTTTTGCTGGTACATCTTGTCGTTCGGACTTGGATTGAGCAGATACTGGGTCGTCCGGTCCTTCGGCAAAAGCAGGATGTCAGATGATGCCGACATGAAAGCGGACAAGTCGAAGGCGTAGGAGGTGAACCGGATCACCGAGAGGTCGCCAGTCATGGTTTTGCGATGGATGACGCCGTCATTCATCATCAGCACCTTCTCGTCGCCGCGTTCGATGATGCTGCCGGTCTTGGCGTAGTAGATGAGATTGACGCCTTCTTCGCGCGAATCGGCGACGAAGATGCCGCCGAGACGGTTGTCGGGAAGCCGTTCGCCAACCTGCAGGAACAGGCCGTCATCGATCTTACGGAAGGTGCCTTCCTGGATGATCAACGACAACAGATCGGCACGCGACGACGCAATCAACTCGCGGTTCTTCTGGCGTGCGTAAGGGTCGACGCCATTGTCGACGGCGAAGGAAAAAACGCTGGCTGCAAGTGCCAGAAGCATGATCGGCCTGACGATGGTCCAGCGTGAAGCGCCGGCGGCATTGATGACGGCCAGCTCCGAATCCGAATTCATCACGCTGAGTATCTGGGCGACCGCGACCACCAGGGCGAACGGCACGACGATCGGAACGATCGTCGGGATGATCAGCGCTGCGACTTCGAAGAAGGTGAGGGCCGACTGACCGCTATCGGTGACGAGGTCGATGCGGGCGAGCACCTGAGTCGTCCAGACGATCGCCAGCGTCCAGACGAGCGCCAGCGCGAATACCGCGAAAGCACGGCGCATGATGTAACGTTCAACGACCTTCATGAAGGCTTTTCTCGGCGATTTCGAACGGCATCATGCCTTGGAACAAGGTAGTCGTCCGGCGCCGGCTGCACAACTGGCTCAGTTTGGCGGTTCGATCTGGGTTCTGTCCCGGATCGCAAAATCCGCTGGGCCGGAGTGTCGGCGGCAATGGATAAGAAAGAGCGAACATTGTTGGTTAACAACAGGTTGCGGCGGGAAGCGGGGCCGTGCCGCGACGAATCGTGGATGGTTCGATATCGCATATGGGAGCGATTTCGGCCAAAGTCTTGTCAAATGCGGCAAAACGACCAAATGTCGCGCCGGTCGCGACCGCCGCGACATGATAAGACGGGTCAGGATCTGTGAGCCCCAGCATGGAAGCGGAAAAATTGCGCGGTCAAACCGGTCGGGAAACGATCTTTGACGGCGCGATCGTGGTCGGCGCCGGCGCAGCCGGCCTTGCCGCCGCCCACGCCTTGATGAAGGCCGGCGTACCGACGCTCGTCCTGGAAAAGGAGAGCCGGCTTGCCGAACCCTGGCATCGGCGGCACCAGCGGCTGCACCTCAATACGCATCGCGATCTCTCGACGCTGCCCGGCGTCGGCTATCCCGCAGGCACCCCGGCTTTTCCGCATAAATCGGCCGTCATTCGCCATCTGAACGATTTCAGCCAGGCGCATGGTCTGCCGGTCGCATTCGGCGTTGCCGTTGAAGAGATCACGTTCGACGGCGATCACTGGACCGTGCGGACGAACTCCGGACGTCGTCTGGCGCGTCATGTCGTCGTCGCCACCGGGCGCGACCGGCAGCCGTTTATTCCCGCGTGGAAAGGCATGAAGGATTTTGCAGGCCGGATTATCCATTCGGCCGATTTTGGCGAGGCGAAGGACTACGTCGGCAAAAAGGTGCTGGTCGTCGGAGCCGGCAATTCGGGGTTCGATGCACTCAATCATCTTGCGAATGCAGATGCCCAAAGCATCTGGCTGTCGGCCCGCAACGGCCCGTCGCTGCTGCCGAAACGCATCGGCAAGGTCGCCGTCCACAGGCTTTCACCGTTAATGGCGAGCTTGCCGGTGCGGCTGGCCGATGCGGTGATGGCGACAACCCAGCGCCTGGTTTTCGGCGACTTGACGAAATTTGGGCTTCCGCCGGCTCCCACAGGCGGTGCGAGCCGTCTGAGCGCCGACTACACCGCGATCGCAGCCGATGACGGCGCGGTTCGCGCCATCAAGGCAGGCACGATCGTGGTGCTGCCACCATTGCGGGAATTTACCCAAGACGGCATCGTATTGAATGACGGCAGGTTGATCACGCCCGATATCGTCATTGCAGCGACCGGCTATCGCACCGGTCTGGAGCAGATGGTCGGCAAGCTCGGCGTTCTCGACGGCAAGGGCGTTCCGCTTTTCAACGGCGGCGATGCCGATCCGAAATTGCCCGGCCTGTGGTTTACCGGCATGCGGCCGAGCATTCGCGGTTGTTTCGCCAACGCCCGCATTCAGGCCAGGACGATAGCGGCGCGGATTGTCAAGCAGCGATAATGAGCCGGACTATGCCGACTGTTCCGCCCGCAATAGACACGCCTTGTTGAAAGGTGCTCGAACCGAAAGGTCAATGGTCATGACGCCAGTCAGCATTCGCTACATGGTCGATGATGTCGCCGCCTCGATCGACTTCTACTGTGGACATCTGGGCTTCGCTGTTGAACAGGACGCGCGACCGGCTTTTGCTTCCGTCACACGCGGCGCTTTACGGCTCCTTCTAAGCGGCCCCGGCAGTTCGGGTGCACGGGCGATGCCGGATGGCCGGCAGCCGGTGCCGGGAGGTTGGAATCGCATCCTGTTGGTGGTGCCGGACCTGAAAGAAGAGGTTGCGCGCCTCAAGAGTGCTGGACTTGTCTTTCGCAACGATATCATAACGGGCGTCGGCGGTTCCCAGACGCTGCTCGAAGACCCATCGGGCAATGTCATCGAGCTGTTTCAACCCGCCGCTCACTGACGAACGTTTCTCGCAATAATCCAACTCACTTCCCCGAAAGCAGGACATGATGAATTCGAGACCTTCGATCGCCTTTGCCAAATTCGCCGCGCCCAAAAAAGGCAGCGTTTTCGTTCTGGTGGCCGACGAGGGCGGCCTCAGCGATGCCGCCAGGGCTTGCGATCCGGCAAAGACCCTCGAGCGGGCTTTTCCGGTCGCCGACTTCACCGGCAAATTCGCCAGCCTGGTCGAAGTGCTGGCACCGGAAGGGACATCGCTCGAGCGGCTGGTGGCGGTCGGTGCCGGCAAGGGTTCCAATCTCGATGATTACGCCTGGCTGAAGCTCGGCGGCACGATTGCCGCGTCCTTTCGCAAGGCAACCGAAGTGGCCGTCGTGCTCGATCTTCCCGGTGCGGCCGTCAGCGGCAGGCAAGCCGTTCAGCTTGCAGCGGGCATCCTGCTGCGCAGCTATTCCTTCGACAAGTACAAGACCAAAAAGAACAATGGTGACGACAAGCGCGAGCCAAAAAAGCCGGTCAAGGTGACTATTCACACCGCCGATCCGGCAGCTGCAAAGAAGGCCTTCGCCGATGAAGCGGCGGTGATCGACGGCGTCTTGCTGGCGCGCGATTTGGTCAATGAACCGGCCAATGTTTTGGGACCGGTGGAATTCGCCGCCCGCATCGCCGAACTGGAGGCGCTCGGCGTCACGGTCGAGATCCTGGCCGAGAAGGAGATGAAGAAGCTCGGCATGGGTTCGCTGCTGGGCGTAGCGCAGGGTTCGCCGCGTGGCGCCCGCATCGCGGTCATGCGGTGGGACGGCGGCAAGGCCAAGGAAAGCCCGGTCGCCTTCGTCGGCAAGGGCGTCACCTTCGACACCGGCGGCAATTCGATCAAGCCGGCGTCGGGCATGGAGGACATGAAGGGCGACATGGGCGGCGCTGCTGCCGTCACCGGGCTGATGCACGCGCTGGCCGCGCGCAAGGCGAAGGTCAATGTCGTCGGCATTGTCGGGCTGGTTGAAAACGCCGTCGACGGCCACGCTCAGCGACCGGGCGACATTGTCACCTCGATGTCGGGCCAGACTATCGAAGTGCTCAATACCGACGCCGAGGGCCGCCTGGTGCTGGCCGATGCGCTCTGGTACTGCAACGACCGCTTCCAGCCGAAATTCATGATCAATCTGGCGACGCTGACCGGCGCCATCATGGTCGCGCTCGGCCAGCATTATGCCGGCCTGTTCTCCAACAATGACGAGTTGGCGGACCGGCTGACGGCGGCCGGACAGGCGACGCAGGAGCGGGTGTGGCGCATGCCGCTCGGTGCCGAATACGACAAGCTGATCGATTCCAAGAATGCTGACATGAAGAACATCGGCGGCCGCCATGGCGGCGCCATCATCGCCGCGCAGTTCCTGCAGCGCTTCGTCAAGGACACGCCCTGGGCGCATCTCGACATCGCCGGCACCGCGATGGGCGCGCCTTCCAACGAGATCAACCAGTCATGGGCTTCCGGCTTCGGCGTCAGGCTGCTCGACCGGCTGGTGCGCGATCATTACGAGCAATGAGCGGCTGGGGCGGGACTCCGACAATGTAGACTGAACGCATGGCCGAGATTCTGTTTTATCACCTGACCGAATCGACGCTGGAGGATGCGCTGCCCGGCCTCCTGGAGCGCAGTGTCGATCGCGGTTGGCGCGCCGTGGTGCAGACCGGCACCGAGGAACGGCGCGACGCGCTGGACCAGCATCTGTGGACTTTCCGGGACGATTCATTCCTGGCCCACGCAACGGATCGCGAAGCCCATCCCGCCGAGCAGCCGGTGCTTCTGACCGTCGGCCCCGACAATCCGAACCAGGCGCAGATACGCTTCCTGGTCGATGGGGCGGCGCCGCCGGAGCTTGGCGGCTACCAGCGCGCCGTGTTCCTGTTCGACGGCCACGATGCAGCCCAGCTAGAGGCGGCACGCACGCATTGGAAGACAATGAAGGAGGCCGGCCACACCGTGACCTACTGGCAGCAAACGCCTGACCGGCGCTGGGAACGCAAGGCTTAGAGAATTTGCCGGCAAGGGAATCACTGGCGCCGCAAGAGTGCGATGACAAAAAGATGGACCGCCGGCTATTCAGAAGACCGGAGCAAGCTCGATGCCGCCCGATGAACGAACGCCAGGCATGCCGATAGATGCCGCACTTGTTCGCCGGCTGATTGCCGCGCAGTTCCCCAAATGGGCGGACCTGCCGGTAGAGACGGTCGAGCCTGGCGGCTGGGACAACCGCACGTTCCGGCTGGGCGACAGCATGTCGGTGCGGCTGCCGAGCGCTGCCGCCTATGTCGCCCAGGTCGAGAAGGAGCATCGCTGGCTGCCCCGCCTGGCGCCTCACCTGCCTCTGCCGATACCCGTGCCGCTGGCCAAAGGCGCGCCCGGGGAAGGCTATCCATGGCCTTGGTCCGTCTATCGCTGGCTTGGCGGCAGACCGGCGGCTGGTGGACTGATTGCCGATCTTACCGAGTTCGCCCGTTCGCTGGCCGGCTTTCTGGTTGCGCTCTACCGGATCGACGCTGCCGATGGGCCACCGGCAGGGCAGCATAATTTCCACCGCGGTGGCCGGCTTTCGGTCTACGACGCCGAGACCCGAGCCGCGCTCTCGGCGCTCGGCGGCCGCATCGACAAGGCCGCCGCCGAGGCCGTGTGGGCGACGGCCCGTGCCTCGCGGTGGGAAGGGGCGCCGGGGGGGGGGCCTGGGGGCGTCGCCGGGGGGCATCTGGTGGGGGGTGATGGCGAGCGCTTCGCGGGGGGGGGTTTGGGTAGGTGGGCG